>CASETG010000001.1 GCA_949290765.1 Oxalobacter formigenes
AAAACTGCTTTCCTGTCTTGTTCCGCTTCTTGCCTGTTCGGTGCTGACCGGCTGTATGACTGTCGGTCCGGACTACGAGATCCCGGAAAACGCCACCGTCAACCAGCCCGACGCAGCCAAACCGTTTGCCGCCGCCGAAGCCGGTACCTATGTCCAGGAACCGCTTCCTGAACACTGGTGGAAACTGTACGACGACCCGGTACTGACATCCCTCATCGAAAAAGCGCTCAAGGCCAATACCGATTTGCGTGTCGCAGCAGCCAATCTGGCACGCGCCCGTGCAGTACTCGAAGAAGTCGAAATGGGTACCGTCCCGACTGTCGATGTCGAAGTCGCACCGAAATTCGGGCGCAACTCGGCAGCCGCTGACGGTTTGCCTGAACGGTATCCGGATCGCTGGTCGCATGACAGCGGCATCAACATTTCCTATCAGCTCGACTTGTTCGGCAAAATCGCCCGCGGTATCGAAGCCGCCAGCGCGGATACCGAAGCCGCACAAGCCGCCTATGACCTGGCACGTATCACGATCGCTGCCGATACCGCCAAAGCCTACGCAGATGCCTGTTCGTCCGCCTACCGGGTTCAAATCGCCGAACATTCTGCCGACTTGCAGAAACAGTTCCTCGATACCACGACCCAGCTGACGGTAGCCGGACGCGGTACCGCCATGGATATCGCACGTGCCAGCGCCCAGCATGAAAACCTGCGCGCCGCCATCCCGCCATTGCAGGCACAACAAAAACTGGCGCTCTACCGGCTCGCAGTCCTGACGGGCGAACTGCCCAACACGCTGGTCGATACGGTCGGCCAGTGCAGCAAGCCGCCGCAACTGTCCCAACCGATTCCGGTCGGCGACGGCGCCGCGTTATTGCGCCGTCGTCCCGATATCCGCCAGGCCGAACGCCAGATGGCTGCCGCCAGCGCCCAAATCGGCGTCGCCACGGCAGACCTGTATCCGAGCATCAATCTGGGACTTTCCGGCGGGATGACCAGCCGTTTTTCCTCGTTCGGCGACAACAATACCTTCCGCTGGGGTATCGGACCGCTCATTACCTGGACGCTGCCCAATACAGGCACGGCACGCAGCCGTATCAAACAGGCTGAAGCCGAACATCAGGCCGCTTTTGCACGATTCGACGCCACGGTACTGAACGCCCTGCGTGAAACAGAAAGCGCCCTGACTACCTATGCCCGAGAACTGGACAGAAACGCCGCCCTGAAAGCGGCACGAGACCAGAGCGCCCTCGCCAACGACCAGGCACGTCGCCTTTATCGTCATGGGCGAATCGATTTCCTCTCGACCCTGGACTCGGAAAGAACGCTCGCCGCGGATGAAAGCGCCTATGCCGCTTCCACCGCAAAACTCGTCGATGACCAGATTTCCGTTTTCCTGGCACTCGGCGGGGGTTGGGAACAGACAGTACAGCCCGCTGATGGCGACAAACAGTAAGGCTGTTGGGCCGGACAGTGTTCTGTCAGGTCACCTTTTGCCAAAGGGCCGGTTTTCCTTCCAGAGCCGGTCCGCCCGTTGAAACCGTCACTGCGGTTTCAACGGCACCTTTTTTTACCGGAACTCCCGGACACATCCGCGCTGCCGGATTGCCTGCCGGAAGTCCGTTATGCAACACCCGCGTTGCCGCACGGCGATACGCTTCTTGCGGCATACCCGTCATGACAGATGCTTGCGCGAAAACAGATCGCCATCTGTCGTTCGTGCAAAAATATCCTGCAGTTCCGGAATTTTTTTGGGAGAAACATCATGCGCCACATCTTCATCCTCAACGCCTCCAAACGCCTGGGCAACTCCCGGGGCAATCTGAACGACCATCTCACCCGGATCGCCGAACAAACGCTCTCCGCGCTCGGATACGAAGTGCGCTCGACCCGTATCGACGACGGCTACGACATCGAAGCGGAAGTCGCCAATCTGCTCTGGGCGGATACCGTGATTTACCAGATGCCATCCTGGTGGATGGCCGCCCCATGGACGATGAAAAAATACATCGACGATGTTTTCACGGCAGGACATGGCAAACTCTATGAAAGTGACGGTCGTAGCCGCAAGGACGCCACTGGCCGATACGGTTCCGGCGGTCTGCTCCACGGCAAAAAATACATGTTCTCCATCACATGGAACGCTCCGCAGGATGCCTTTACCGACCCTGAACAGTTTTTTGAGGGAAAAGGCATCGATGCCGTCCTCTTTCCTTTCCACAAGGCCAACCAGTTCATCGGCATGTCGCCCTTGCCCACGTTCATGTGCAACGATGTCGTCAAGGCACCGCATATCACCGAGGACATCGAACGTTACCGGAAACACCTGCAACAACTGTTCGGCCATCACTGAACGGCAAGGCCGGATTTCCATGCGGCTGTGGACATTGCACCCTGTCTATCTTGATGCGCGCGGGTTGACCGCCTGCTGGCGCGAAGCTCTGCTGGCGCAAAAAGTCCTCTCCGGACAAACACAAGGCTACCGCCATCATCCGCAGCTGCAACGCTTTCGCCAGTCCGGCGACCCCGTCGCCGCGATAGGCTTTTATCTCCGGGTACTCTGGCAGGAAGCGAACCGCCGTGGCTACCGTTTCGATTCATCCCGTATCGTCATGCCGACAGGCAACCCGTCTCACATTCCCGCCACATCCGGACAACTGGCTTTCGAGAAACGCCATTTACTGGACAAACTCGCCAAACGCGCACCACGACAGGCGGAAACACTCGAAAATACCGGACAACCCCTGCACCATCCCCTGTTCTTCATACATGAGGGTCCTGTCGAGAAATGGGAAAAAACGCCCCCGTCCTCCTTCTGAAACGAGCCGGTGCCGTACACTGAAATCACCCTGCCGGACGGAACTTTCAGTCGCCGTCATGCTCAAGGTATGATGACACCCACAAGGAGCCTTCCATGACTGAATTTTTTCGCCGCCATCCGGCAGGTCGTTGTTTCATCATCGCCCTGCCTGTCGCCGCCACCCTGATCGTCGGCGCGCTTGCATCGCTTATGCAATCCGATGCCCTGCAACGCTGGTATCCCACACTTGAAAAATCATCGCTGACGCCGCCGAACCTCGTTTTCCCCATCGTCTGGACATTGCTTTATATCCTGACCGGCTTATCCATGGGACTGGTTTTGCTCTCCGGCGACAAGCGAAAATACCTGGCATTGCCGCTTTTCGCCTTTCAGCTTGGTCTCAATTTTCTCTGGTGTTACCTGTTTTTCATCTGCAAAAGCACGGGCGGCGCACTGCTGTGCCTGATCGTACTGACGGGCACCGCCGTTTGTTATACGGCCGCAAGCTGGCGGATACGGAAAACCGCAGCCATCCTCTTTGTTCCCTACATCGCCTGGCTCTGTTTTGCGTTCTACCTGAATCTGTACATCTGGCTGTGTAACTGAAGAAGCCGTCGTCCTGCCTGTATCCCGATATACCAAAAGCAGACCTTGCCGATTTCGCATACAATCGTCATGCAACCTCGTCACTTCAAGGAGAACTGCCATGACAGCCATTGACATGTCCGTCGTCGATACCGTCATCACCAGCCGGAAATCCGTCCGCGCCTACAAAAAAGATGCTGTATCCCCCGAACTGCTGCGCCACCTGCTCGAAATGGCGATGCACGCCCCTTCCACGACCAACACACAGCCATGGAAAGTCTATGTCCTCACAGGGGCTGCACTCAAAAGACTGACCGACGCTGTCTGCGCCGCTTTCGACAAGGAAGCGGAAAAACACCGTTCCGAATACGCATACTATCCCGACAAGCCGCTTGAGCCCTATCTCTCACGCCGTCGCAAACTGGGACACGACATGTATCGCCTGCTCGGCATCGCACGGGAAGACCGTGAAAGACGACTGGAACAACACCGGAAAAATCTCGAATTTTTCGGCGCGCCAGCAGGTCTCATATTTACCCTGCACCGCGATTTGCCGCCGGCGAACTTCATCGACTACGGCGCATTTTTCCAGAACATCATGCTCTCGGCCAAAAGCCATGGTCTGGATACCTGCATTCAGGCATACTGGAGCGACTATCACCGGATCATCCGGGATGTGCTGGCGCTGGCTCCGGAAGAAATGGTACTGGCCGGCATGGCGGTAGGATATGCCGATACCGAAGCACGAATCAACCGGCTTGTCTCGGTGCGCGAACCGGTCGACTCGTTCGCCGTTTTTATGGAAAACTAGGCCGATACACGCATTGCCGTCAACGAAAACGCCGGTATGCGTGACATGCATACCGGCGTTTGTTCCGTATCCGGCACGACAAAAACCGCTTCATCGCACCGACGCTTCATCCCGTTTTTTCATGAAAACGAAAACACGGTCATTTTCCGAAACTGGCATAAATGGCGTTACGGATATCGACCGCCACGACTTCATCGAGCGCAGTCGTCGTCATGGTGACGACCGAAAGCCTGATTGTCGGATCCGCAAACCATTTCGAGCCATACACACCGCCCCATGCCAGCGTACCCGGCGCCTGCGGTGTATTGTCGGCCGCGACGGGATCGACCAGAACACCCCAGCCCAGACAGAACCCGATACCCGGACGCGCTTCCTTGCCCGTCGGCAACTGGTTGACCGCCATTTGCGTCATCAGTTTCTTGCCGGCGAAAGGCGCATCCTTCGTTCTGATTGCCTCGACCATGCGCATCAGATCGGCCGCCGTTCCGGTCAGACCGACGCCACCGGAAGGATATTCGTTCTCCTTGAAAACACGTTCCGGCGAAAAATGGAAATAACGGCCTTCCGGATCAGTCAGATACTGGTCATCGGCCATGCGGGTCAGCACACCATTGTCCAGATAATAAGGCGCAGCCACCCTTGCACGTTCGGATGACGGCACATGAAACATCGTATCCGTCATCCCCAGCGGTTCGAGCACCAGTTCGGTCATCGCCGTCTCAAAAGGCGTACCATACGCCTTCTCGATAACCGCCCCGAGCAAATCGGGAGCAAGCGAATAAAGCCAGTTGCTGCCCGGTGCGAAGCGCAAGGGTGCAGAAGCCAGACGCTTCATGTTTTCTTCCAGGCTCAGGCCAGTGATATCGAGACCGTCCGATACGCCCGCAGTGGCATATGGACCGTCTTCCGCCTGCGACCAACGGTAATCCAGCCCTGCCATATGGCACAACAACTGCCTGATTGTCATGACCGGTATGCTGCCATCAGGCAGTGCCGGCGTGAAATACGGCAACCATTTCGTGACCGGATCGTCAAAGCCCACCTTGCCCTGTTCGATAAGCGCAGCGACTGCCAGGCTGGTCAGCGCCTTGCTGATCGACGCGAGACGGAACATCGTGTTTTCCTGCATCGCCTTGCCGGCCTCGACATCGGCCATACCGGCGGCACGACTGTAAACGAGCTTGCCGTCATGACATACCTGCACCACCACCCCGCTGGTCATCTTGCGCTCGAGATTCCTGTCGATTGCCGCATTGACCCTGTCCCGCAACTTGTCTGGCCTGCATACCCATGTACTTCTCATCGTCACTCCCTCTCCACTTGTATTGCTTATATCAATCCACACCCTATGGCGAACGATTATAAACTGGCATTTACACGCCACTCCATAGCACCCGTCTGGATTTTCCGAAAAAAACCGGCGCATTTTCCCTTTCAGGACGATATGGCGCCGGGCAGTCATGAAAAAACCGGAAAATCGTACAATCAGATGTCTTTTTGCAAAAAAATAACGTTATACTAGAAAACTATCTGTTTTGATCCAGTCCTCAGGAAGAACCCATATCATGATTCACAGATTCAAAAACAATACGGTATACGGCGGAGAAACCCTTTTCGGCGGATGTGGCTGTCTGGACCGCAACAAGATCACCATTCTGAAAAGAACGAAAGGCTGGCTGGTTTACCGTGAACAGTACTGCAACCGTATCTTCAAAATGAAAAGACAGTATTCATCGGGATGGGGCGATTGCCTGATCACGCGTTTCGATGAATTCCATGCCTATTGCACCGAACCCACGATTCAGCCGTTCTGACCGGTTCGCCAGCATAACATCCCGCTTCCGGACGCAGCCGGAAAACACCGCGTCATGGTTTGTCCATGACGTCGGGTGAGTTGCGTCCTGCTTTCGGACAATACGCGTCGTGATATCATCCTGACGTGTATCCTTATCGCACTGTTTGCTGTTTTGCAACAGGCAAAAGCCGCCCGCGTTCCCGCAAGTCCGTTTGTCTCGCCGCGCGAACCGACTGCTTTTTTCACGGTACTATGCCCGTTCGCATTGCATGAACCGGTTTTCATACCGTTTCCGTGAAAACGACACCATCCGAACGGATACACCGGCCAGACGCATCCACCAGAAATCCCTCGACGCCATATTGCCGCGAAATGGCAGCCATCCGTCCGGAAAACGTTTCTGCCGTTTCATTGAACAACGCCGTCGAGGCCATATCACCGACCGCACAGCTGTCGCTGACCATGCAAGCCAGCCGGTTCGGTGAAGGATAGCCGCTTCGCGGGTCAAGAATATGACCGTAACGCCGACCCGCTATCGTGACATACGTCTCCGATTGCGACGATGTCGAAAAACACTGGTTGCACAGGGAAACGGAATAAACCTTGCCATCGTCAAGCGGATCGGCCACCGAGACATCCCAGGCCTGCGAGGCATCGGGAGCGAGTGCATAAATCGTGCTGCCTCCGGCATTGACGATACCATCGTCGATTCCCATGGCGCGCATTTCGGCAACCATCCGGTCTATCGCCCACGCCTTGAGAAACGAGCCGGTGACGATTTCCTGCCCCTTGCGGATTCTGGCTCGTTTTCCCGCAATCTCGATTCCCCTGTAATCCACAAAATCCCTGACCGCCGCCACTTCCTGCACGGTGGGAACAACGGTCATTCCATCTTTGTAAAACCCCCACAGCCTGAGCAACGGCATGACCGTGATGTCATATGCGCCTCCGGAAAGTTCCGAAAAAGAAACCGCTTGCGCCAGCATCGAAACCGTCTCGTCATCGACTTCGGCAAACTGTCCGGCCTGCCGGTTGATACGTTCCGTATACGATCCCGCACTGTAAGAATTGTATCGCCGGTCGAAAAATTCCAGCACGGCGAACAACCTGCCGAAAACGGCATCGTCGAACGATGCCGGAATCTTGATTCGGATATGGGCGTGAAAAAGAAAGCGCGTCCTGGCCTTGTAGAGCTGTCCGTCCATGTTGGCGTATCATCGCGAGCCGGAAGCCCATTCCCGTTTTTTCTTTTCGAGCCGGACTTTTTCCTTGCCGGCAGCGGCATTGCGCCCCTTTTCAGCGTTTTTGGCAGCCTTGTTTTTTTCCGGCGACGTTTTCACGTCACCGTCTTGCCGTGCGGGGCGTTCCTGTGCTCCGGCAGCCGTGCCCGACACGGCCAGCAACAGCGCCGTCAGCGCCCATCCCGGTTTTCCGAAAAATCCCTTCATCCGTTTTTGCATCCTACCGTCATATCCAGTACTTCGGATAATGCCGGTTCTTGTTCGAGGAAAAATTGTTCACGATGACCGCGACCGCCAGCATGATCAGCACCCCGACCAGTACCGGCGACAAGACATACATCCATCCCAGTTCATGAACGGACGTACCGCCCACCACAGCAATCAATGCCGTCGCACCGCCTGGCGGATGTGTCGTATTCGTCACCATCATGGCGGCTATCGCCGTCGCGACAGCCAGCGCGGAAGCCAGCGGCACGTTATCAGGGAAAAGATTATACGCAATCACACCGACGATTGCCGAAACGACATGCCCCCCGACCAGATTTCTGGGTTGCGACAATTCCCCCATCGGTACGCCGTAAATCAGCACAGCCGACGCACCGAACGAACCGATCAGAAACAGGTTGGCGTTTCCCTGTATGCCCATCCAGTGATTCAGCCACCATACGCCGAAAATACCGGAAAAACCGCCAATCCAGGCCCATACGATTTCAGACAACGGCTTTCTCGCCAATGTTCTGGGACCGCCTTTCATTTTCGACAAATAGCTTTTCAACACCACTTCAAAAACCTTTCATTCATGCACAACAGTACGAACATTGTAAAATCGGCGAAATGCGGGATTTTACCGCTTCTTTCCATAATCATCCGGAACGCATGCCCGACGCCTGCCATGAGACTGTCCACCAACACCCGATACGCCATCCGCATCATTTTCGAGCTGCATCTGGCCAACGCACCCGTTCCGCTTGCTTCACTCTCGGAACAGACCAATATCAGCCAGAAAACCGTCGAGAACATCCATGCCATCCTCAAGCAAAACGGCATCACGGAAGCCATCATCGGCGCACACGGCGGCATCCGGCTGTGCAAGCCGCTCAGTGACATCAGTCTGTGCAAAATGATCGACCTGTTCGACGACGGCGTGCGTTTCGTCGTCTGCTTCGGCAACAAGTCCAATGACTGCCCCCGCCAGCATATCTGCGAAACACGTTCTGTCTGGAAAACCGTTTCCGACAAAATCAGCGACGTACTCGAAGGCGTCTCGCTGGAATCCATTCTGGAGCAGTACCGTCAGGAAATGCGTCAGGAACACGAAAAACAAATCGTCATCAGGTGCATCAACCGCAAAGGCGATATCACGCCCTGAACATTCCCGGCATATCCAGACGGCATACCGCACGAATCCATCCGCCGCCTCCGGCGGCATACAGGCATTTCCTGCGAAACCTGCTCCTGCACGAACCGTCAGTTATCCGCACATGGCGCAACCAGACAGGTATCGCCATCCTTGAGCCTGACGCCCTCACTGTCGTACACCGTGACATTGACCGGTATCGCCACGCTGATACTGCTGGCGACCGTACAGAAATTTTCGAACTGACTCAATGCCCTATCCAGATGCGCCAGCGCGCTGGCAGGTTTGCCCAACCGGATTTCCACGTCAATGGCCAGTATCCGCAGACGGTTGGCGTCATTACGTCCGACCCGCGCACTGGCGACCGTCCTGATAGGCGAAGGATCCTGCCTGAATTTCGACAAGGCGAACATCAGGGAATCCGACAGGCAGTTCGCAACACCAGCCGTCACCAGTTGCTCCGGACTCGGGCCGCCGTTTTTTCCGATCGGTTCGGGTTCGTCGACGACCCACTCGGCGCCGCTCCCGCCGAAACGCGCCCTGAACTGGAATTTTTCAATCTGTTCCAGTACGACTTCATTGGCATGACTGTCTTGCATTTCCGCCTCCATTATTCCGTATTCCGTTATCAAACTGACTGACGCAACCTTATCAGGGTTCCTGCCTGTAAAAAACCCCCTTGCAAGGGGGTCTTTCCGTAAAACATTCAGAGGATACCGGTTCCCATCAGGCGCGCATCCCAGGATTCGATTTGCCCTGATTCGACTCGTTTGCGCAGGGTATTTTGCCATCTTTCCGACAACCCTTCCGTTTCCGACAAGGCTTGCCAGTCAGCAGGATTCATCGACGGTTCTGCGTTTTCCGTACCGAACATGACCGACATGATTTCGTGTATCGTCACGCTGCTCACACGTTCCTGAAAACGGAAAGGCATGCTTGCCCCCACCGTACCGGTTTGCAATACCCGGTAAAGCCATCCGCAACGCGCCTGCTGCTGCATGACCAGCGCCATGGCGTCGCATCCTGTCCGGTGCGTCAGCTTGTAACAGGGAGAACGCGGCTGACTGACCTGTATCACGGCATCGCCCCAGCGAAATATGTCCCCGATACACACGTTCTTTTCATGCCAGCGTGCATCCGAAAGATTTTCACCGAAAAGCGCAGGCGAAAACAGGACTTCTTTTTCAGGATACCGTTTTCTGAACCAGTCATAATGAAGCGATGAATATTGCAGCAACGCTCTTTCCGGGCCGCCGTGAACCCTTGTGGATGCCTGTTCATCCCCTTCCAGACCGTTCTCGCCGAGCCACAGCTCCCCGAATACTTCAGACTTGAAAATGGCGCTGGGAAAGCCCATGTCCGTTTCCCGCACCTTGCCGATAAAAACGCGCATCACGTCCACCTGACATTCCGAAAAAAACCCATTTTTGACGTTATCGCCCGCTTCGTCAATGACCGGCGATAAAAACGGACCGCTTTGATCAGCCCGTCACCATAAAGGCGAAACGCAAGACGAACAGCAGACAAAGTATGACCGTCAGATAATGAATCTGCCGAATCCGCCCCATCAGCAGGGAAATCAGCACATAAGTCATCAAACCGAACGCAATCCCGTTGGCGATGGAATAGGTAAACGGCATGAAAACCATCGTGACGAACGAAGGAATGGCCGAGGTCATATCCGAGAAATCCACTTCCCTGACCGACCCCATCATCAACACCCCGACGAATATCAGGGCCGGTGCGGTCGCCGCGGCGGGAATGATTGTAATCACCGGCGCAATCACCAGCGAAACCAGAAACAGCAGAGACGTCACCAGCGCCGTCATGCCTGTTCGCCCGCCTTCAGCGATACCGGTACTGGATTCGACGAAAACCGTCGCGGTGGAAGAACCGAGGCATGCCCCTGCCGTCGTGGCGATCGCATCGCACATCATCGCCTCTTTCATGCGCGGCATTTCGCCGTTTTCATCAAGCATTTTCGCCTGCTTTGCCGTACCGAGCAGCGTACCTATCGTATCGAACATATCGACCAGCGAGAAGGATATGACGATCATGATGATGGTCAGCACCATTTCAAACAGGCCGGAGGCATTGCGGAACAAACCGGCGAAGTCCATATTGAACAGTGAAATTTCCAGGAAGTCCTGCATCTGGTTC
This sequence comes from Oxalobacter formigenes, assembly GCA_949290765.1. Lineage (GTDB taxonomy): Bacteria > Pseudomonadota > Gammaproteobacteria > Burkholderiales > Burkholderiaceae_D > Oxalobacter > Oxalobacter formigenes_E. The sequence goes on from CASETG010000001.1 coordinate 10,744, forward strand.
ACCAGATTGAACGAAAAATCATGCAGCGCCGTCAGTCCGAAAGGAATCCCGATGAGTGTGGAAACCAGAATGCCGATAAAGATCGCGCCACGAACGCGACGTGCAAACAGCACGCCGATCACCACAAGCCCGATCAACGCCACAATCGCCGAGGCGATCATCCGGTGATACTCCGCCACCGGATATTTCACACCCCCTGCCATGACCATGCCTGCCGCATCCCCAGTATCGTTCCAGAGCGAAAAGTCGATCATGCCGACAAACGTTGCACCGTTCGAGATGACGATCGACGCGTTTTCCAGACCGATGAGCGCCAGAAAAAGTCCGATACCCGCCGACATGGCCGCCTTGACCGGCTGCGGAATCGCCCTGACGCATGCTTCGCGAAAACCGATGGCCGTAATGAAAATGAACAGCAAACCGGAAATAAAGACCATCGCCAGCGCCTGCTGATAGGAATACCCCATACCCAGCACGACGGTATAGGCGAAAAAGGCGTTGAGTCCCATGCCGGGCGCCTGCGCGAACGGTACTTTGGCATAGACCGCCATCAACAGCGTTCCGATGAACGCAATCAGGCAGGTCGCGAAGAATACGCCGTTTGCGACCTGTTCCGCATAGACCGCTTGCCCGCGAATGACGAAAGGCGCGGACAGAATCTGCGGATTGACCACCAGAATGTATGCCATCGCGAAAAACGTCGTAATGCCGGCCAGAATTTCGGTACGCATCGTCGAACCGCTTGCGCTGATTCCGAAAAAACGGTCGATAAAACTTTTTCCCGGTACTTTCCGTTGCTCCAATCTATACCCTTTTCTTTATTTGCCGCACCGGCATCCGCCGACATCACCTTCAGATGCCGGTTTCAACCGAAAATTTTCCTGCCCTGCACATATTTTTGCCGGAGACACCGTTCATCCCCCAGATAAACCAGCCGTTCAAGCCGTTTTTCCGGAGCAAGCGGTCGCAACGAAGGCCACAATGCATCATCGAGTACCAGTGCATCGAATTCATATCCCGCCTCGAAACTGCCGACCCTGCCGAAAAACGCGCCGCCTCCCTTCGTCGCCATATAAAACGCTTCCGGCAACGTCAGCGGTTTGCAACTGTCATCGACCAGACGCCAGTACAGCCTGGAAACCGAAACAGCATCGGCGACGGCGCGGAATCCCGACAGGGAATACCCGCCCGCGATATCGCTGCCCAGCCCGACAGACAAACCGTTTTCCAGATACTTTCTGACCGGAGCGATACCGGACGACAGATTGACATTGGATTGCGGACAATGCGCCACGAAAACCCCTCTTTCGCGCAACAATGCCATTTCCGCATCCGTGGAGTAGATGCAATGCGCCATGACCGTCGGGCCACCGTTTCCGAACAGGCCGAAGCGGTCATACACCGCCCCGTAACACGTACTGTCTGGAAAAAGCGACCTGACCCATGCCACCTCGCCGGGATTTTCAGAAAGATGCGATTGCACTGGCAAACCGTATTTCCGTTGCAGGCTGCCCAATCCCGTCATCAGGGACGCGCTGCAAGACGGCACGAAACGCGGTGTCAGAATCGGCGACACATTCCGGAAAGCCGACAGACTTCGTCTGACCCATGCTTCGGTCTCTGCCAGCGAGTCCGCAGTCGTCTCGACATAATCATCCGGACTGTTCGCATCCATATTGACCTTGCCGACCATCGCGACCAGACCGGTTTCTTCCAGCATGCGCATCAGCAGCAGCGTGGCTTCGGCATGTATCGTCCCGAAAATGCAGGCCCGTGTGGCTGTCGAGCGTTTCAAATCGTCCACAAACTGCCGGTACGCCCTTTCCGCATAATTCATATCGCCATAACGCGCTTCTTCCGGAAAAGTATAGGCACGCAACCAGTCCAGCAATTCCATGTCCATGCCCAGCCCGCGGAAAGCATATTGCGGCGCATGCACATGCAAATCAGTCATACCGGGAACGATCAGCGCGCCACCTGTATCTTCCACCGCGATACCGTCATACCGCGCGGGCAGGATATCGAATATCCCCGCCACATGGCCATCCTCGCAAACAAGATAATGTCCGGGAAAAGACTCGAAACAGGACGGACCGGGCGTATAAAGCAGATTTCCCTTCAGAGCGAACGTTTTCATCAGGCTGTTAGGCATGCGAGCCATCGCAAAAGCCTCATTATAATAGGCAGTCCGATGGATATGGACATCCCTCTGCCATGGACAGCACCGCCTTTTTCGTGCAGACTGCGACGCCGTACCGGCATGCGACATTCCCGCAGTGCCATCCTTTTCCCGAAAAACTGCGCAAAACGTGTTTTCCGGAGCATATGAACCAAGCAGAGACGGAAAAAGCATTGTATCCTTAGACATTCAATCAGGATTCACTTTCCCGTTACGGAGTCTGCATGAAACTGTTCGACATTATCGGTCCCGTCATGATCGGCCCATCGAGTTCCCATACGGCAGGCGCCGTCAAAATCGGGCTGGTGGCACGCAAGCTCCTGGGCGAAAAACCGGTGAAAGCCGATATCAAACTGCACGGTTCATTCGCCATGACAGGCGCAGGACACGGTACGGACAGGGCCATCGTCGCCGGCTTGCTGGGTATCCGTCCGGATGACGAGCGCATTCCGGAAAGTTTCGATATCGCCCGTCAGGACGGTCTGTCATTCGACATCGACACCACCCACATTCCGAACGCCCATCCGAACTCCACATTGATAACACTGCAAGGCGAACATGGCAGGACACTGGAAATCGTCGCATCCTCGCTGGGCGGCGGCCGGATTCTCGTATCCCGTCTCGACGGCATCACGACCAACTTTTCTGGCGACGAAAACACCCTGATCGTCCATACCCACTACGACAGACCCGGTCATGTCGCACTGGTCACTTCAGTACTGGCACAATACAAAATCAACATCGCCACCATGCAACTCTACCGCCGCTCCAAAGGCGGGCAAGCCGTCATGGTCATCGAATGCGACGACCCCATCCCGCCGGAACTGGTCGAAAAACTGGCCGGCACGGAAGGCATTCTGAAAATCACTTACCTCAATCAGGAACAAAACAGGGGCTGACATGGCTTTTCAATCCGTCAAACAACTGCTGGAACGCGCCGCCGCCGAAAACCGGCCGCTGTGGGAAACGATTCTGGAAGACGACATCCATTCGCAGAATCTCAAACGGGAAGATTCGCTGGCACGCATGCGCTACTTCTGGGAAGCGATGAAAGCGTCGGTGGACAGCTACCATCCTGCCGACCGTTCCAACAGCGGACTGGTCGGCGGCGACGGTGAAAAAATCCGCATCGCCAGCGAAAAGGGACTCTTGTTCGGTGGCGCATTTTTCAACGAAGTCGTCTCCGAGGCACTGAAAGTCAGCGAAAGCAACGCCTGCATGAAACGGATCGTCGCCATGCCGACGGCAGGCTCCTGCGGCGTCATTCCTGCTGTTCTGGTGCCGCTCATCAAAAAACGGGCCATTCCGGACGACACCATTATCGAGGCCCTGTATGTGGCCGCCGGATTCGGCCAGATCATCGCCACCCGCTCATCCATATCGGGAGCCGAAGGCGGTTGTCAGGCGGAAATCGGTACCGCATCGGCAATGGCCGCCACCGCGCTGACCCATCTGGGCGGCGGAACAGGCCTGATGTGCTCATACGCCTGCGCCATGGCACTGTCCAACCTGATGGGACTGGTTTGCGACCCCATCGCCGGACTGGTGGAAATCCCCTGTGTCCAGCGCAACGTCATCGGCGCCGTCAATGCCCTGTCGTGCGCCAATATGGCACTGGCGGGCATCGAGCACAAGATTCCCGCCGACGAAGTCATCGACGCCATCCGTGCCGTCGGGGATTCCATGTCCGCCGACCTGAAAGAAACCGCGCGCGGCGGACTCGCCAGCACGCCGACCGCACGCATCATCATAAGAGAACTGATACGCAAGAACCAGTTCCATTCCGACAACTGACCATGCCATGCGCCTGCCTCGGCAAATACCCTGCGCAGGCGCATATTCATGTCAGCACATCGCCTTGCGCAAGGCTTTTGCACTGGCCACCATATTGGAAAGCGCTTCGTTCACTTCCTCCCATTGCCGTGTTTTCAGTCCGCAATCCGGATTCACCCACAGTTGTTCGGGTGAAATGACATCCACCATCCGCTGCAACAACGCCACCATCTCGCCAACAGACGGCACACGCGGCGAGTGAATATCGTACACACCCGGACCGATCTCGTTCGGATAGCGGAAATCGCTGAATCCCCTGAGCAAATCCATATCGCCGCGGCTGGCTTCCAGCGTGATCACATCGGCATCCAGACCGGCGATATCGGGCATAATATCGCCGAACTCGGCATAACACATATGTGTATGAATCTGGGTATCGTCCCGGACACCGCAAGACGCGATCCTGAACGCGCGGCAAGCCCAGTCCAGATACTCGCGCCACTGCGCGCGGCGAAGCGGCAAACCTTCGCGCAAACCGGGTTCATCGATCTGGATAATACCGATACCCGCCGCTTCGAGATCCCCGACCTCGTCACGGATAGCCCAGGCAATCTGTTCCGCCACGACAGAACGTTTTTCATCATCACGAACAAACGACCATTGCAAAATCGTGACCGGTCCCGTCAACATCCCCTTGACCGGCTTGTCCGTCAGGCTTTGCGCGAACTTCGTCCATTCAACCGTCATCGCGCCCGGTCTCGAGACATCCCCGTAAATCACCGGCGGTTTGACACAACGGGAACCATAAGACTGTACCCAGCCGTTGGACGTTATCGCCATCCCGTCCAGCAAACCCGCGAAATACTCGACCATATCGTTGCGTTCCGGCTCCCCATGAACGAAAACATCCAGTCCCAGCGCTTCCTGCCGGGCGATACAAAAGGCGATTTCATCCTGCATGGCTCTCTTGTAATCGCTTGCGTTCATGGCGCCCCGTTTGAACGCGGCTCGTACCGACCGGATTTTCGCCGTCTGCGGAAAAGAGCCGATCGTCGTTGTCGGAAAAGCCGGCAAGCCGAAACGTTTACGCTGCAAGCGCCGACGGACATCGAAAGGCGAAAGGCGATGATCCACCCCTTCACCTGCCGTCGCCATCCTTTCCGCGACACCGGCATGGTGTACCCACTCCCCTCTTCTCAGTTCGACCGTCCGGCGCGACGCTTCCAGCGCGCCGGCGACAGCATCATCCCCCTGCCGCAAAGCCTGCCTGAGCACACCGATCTCCCCAAGTTTTTCGACGGCAAACGCCAGACACTGTTTCAGACGCTCATCCATGGCCGTTTCGCCTTCCAGCGAAAACGGAACATGCAACAGCGAACAGCTTGACGAGACCCATACATTCGGTCTTTCCCCCAAACCTGTCATACGCAAAACCGACAACGCCTTGTCCAGATCGGTTTTCCAGATATTCCGCCCATCGACAATCCCGACAGACAAAACCTTTTCTTCGGGCCACATCCGCAGGATGTCCGGCAAATCCTTTTTTCCCCTGACCGCATCGATATGCAAGCCATCGACCGGCAACGAACACACCCCGGCGACATGTTCACCCAGCGAAGAGAAGTACGTCGCCAGCAACAGTTTCACACCCTGACCGGACAACTCCCCGTATGCGCGCGAAAAAGACGACAGCCATTTTTCCCCGATATCCAGTCCGAGCACCGGTTCATCCATCTGGACCCATTCCACCCCCTCGTCATGCAAACGCGACAAAATCCGGCGATAAACCGGCAACAACTTCGGCAGCAGCGAAAGACGGTCAAATCCTTCCGCCTTCTCTCTCCCCAGATAAAGGAAACTGACTGGTCCCAGCAAAACGGCCTTTACGGCATGACCAAGCGCTTTCGCTTCCCTCACTTCCGAAAACAGACGCTCGCCCGATAATGAAAAAGCGGTTTCCGGCAAAAATTCGGGAACGATATAGTGATAATTCGTATCGAACCATTTGGTCATCGACATGGCCTGTCCCGACTTGCCGCCTGTCGTTCCACGTGCCATCGCAAAATAACGGACAAGCTCCGGCATATCATCGCCGAAACCGAAACGCGGCGGTTCGCATCCCAGCAACTGGATATGATTGAGGACATGATCGTAAAACGCGAAATCGCCGACCGTCACCCAGTCCAGTCCCGCTTTTTCCTGTAATGCCCAGTGCGCCGAACGCAAGCGTTTTCCCATCCTTTCAAGAGCATCCATCTCCAGAGAAGCATCATCCGCTTCAGACGCGGATTTCCAGTACGTTTCAAGTGCCGATTTCAGTTCCCGCTGTACGCCCATTCGCGGAAAACCCGGAATATGACTGCAAACCATGAATTTCCTTTCTTTCAACTTTCAACAAAATACGTTTGGAAAATCATAGTGACCCCTGTATCATTATTCAAATGAAAGTTTTTCAAAAATATCATAAAATATTCTAATGATAGAGCTGAAACATCTCCGAACCCTGCGTGCATTGCGCAAAGCGGGCAATCTGACACGGGCAGCCGACATGCTTCATCTGACGCAATCTGCGCTGTCGCAGCAACTTCGCCTGCTGGAATCCACCTATGGCCTGTTGTTTGAACGCAAAAGCGTTCCCATCGTTTTCACCATCATCGGATTGCGCCTTCTGGAACTGGCCGATACCGTCCTGCCGGCCATCGAGGAAACCGAACGCAACCTGCTCCGTCTCAGGGACGGTACGGCCGGTACATTGAGAATCGCCGTGGAATGCCATACCTGTTTCGACTGGCTCATGCCTGCCATGGATATCTTCCGCTCACTCTGGCCGGAAGTGGAACTCGACATCATCTCCGGTTTTCACGCCGACCCCGTCGCCCTGCTCCACCAGCATCGTGCCGACCTGGCGATCGTCGGCGTCCCCGAACCGGAAACGGGCATCGTGTTTTCCCCGCTGTTTCATTTCGAAATCCTGGCGTTGCTTGCCAGAAACCATCCCCTGAACGGCGAACCGTTTTTGCGCCCCGAACATTTCGCGACCGACACACTGATTACCTACCCCGTCCCGGATGACATGCTCGATATCATGCGACAGGTTCTCCTGCCGGCCGGAATCTCGCCCGAACGCCGCACATCGGAACTGACTGTCGCCATTCTCCAGCTCGTCGCCAGCGGACGCGGCATCGCCGCATTGCCCCTGTGGGCCGTCAAAAGTTATCTGGACAGGCAATATGTCGTTTCAAGACCTATTACGGAAAAGGGACTGACCGGCAAACTGTATGCCGCCACCCGCTCCGACATGAACGGAAAAGCCTATATCCGGGACTTCATCCGGCTCATCCGTGAAAAAAGCCTGTGCGAACTGCCTGGCATCCGGCTGCTGAACTGAACGTCTCTCGACCTGCCATCCGCCTTGTCGCGCATGCAAACCGTCTTTCGGGATATCGGCCAATACGGCTTTTCCACACGCTACACCATGAAAACCATGCAAAACGCCGATTTCTTGCCGGACATTGTCACCATTGACCGATAATGATGGTAAAGTTCTGATTCGATATACCGCACGCCGTTCCCGAAACCGGAACGGTTTCCCGAAACGCACTAACCGGACTTGACAACATGAAAAGCAATTTTCCGTCCAATTTGCATGAATTCGACTTTTCAATGATGCCGCCGTCCATTCTCGGACATCTGACCTTCCAGTTCAAAACCCCTGACCAGTCGCCGCTTCCACCCGGTGCGCATTTCTTGAACGTTCCGCTCGGGCAAGAAGGCGAACGTGATACGATTCTCATCGTTCCGGAAGGACTGGATACCGGCAAACCGGTCAAGCTGCTCGTCATGTTCCATGGCGCGGGCGGCAGTGCCGAAAAAGTGCTTCCGTTTTTCAGGGAACATGCCGAGAAAAACGGTTTTTTGCTGATGCTGCCGCAGTCCACCTATCCGACATGGGACCTGACCATCGGAGGCAACGGCCCCGACCTGGAAAGACTGGAAATGGCGCTGAAAAAAGTCAACTCCCATTTCGAACTCGACAAAAACCATTTCTGTTTTTGCGGTTTTTCCGA
>CASETG010000002.1 GCA_949290765.1 Oxalobacter formigenes
CGAACGCATCACCAGCGGACAGGCGCTCGGCCAGAAAAACGCCATTCTGGCCGCATGGTTGTCCCAAACCTATCTCACCCCGATCGTCGCCGTCAGCGCCAGCGCCTATATCGTCTGGCAAAACCTGTTCAACGCCTGGCAACTCTGGATGGAACGCAAAAAACGCAACCATAAACCGGAGCATGCCTGAAAAGGACCGCCTATGTGAAACAGTCGTCAGAAAAGGGATCAGGATGTATCATTGCCCCTGTTTTCAACGAATGCCGCCAACCCATGAACGGAGACCTGTTTTCACCACGGCAGCCCGACCTTTTCGGTATCGGTCCGGAGCGGCAGGCCGAACCGCCACGCAAGGAACGCCCGCCCATCCGGGAGCGTCTCAAACGCCTCATCGCCCAGACAGATGATTTCCGTCTGCTGGAGCGCATTCCGCTGACGAAACCCGGACTGGTTTTGCCATATGAACTGGCAAAAGCCACGGGAGACGAACTTCCCGTCGTGTTTCTGGATACGGAAACCACCGGCCTGTCCGCCGACTCGGATACCATCATCGAACTCGGACTTGTTCGTGCGTCGTTTTCGCCATCGGCGAAAAAACTCGTCTCCATCGACCGTATCGTCAGTGCCTACGAAGACCCTGGCATACCGCTTTCACCGTTCATCACGGAACTGACCGGCATCACCGACGATATGGTGCGTGGCAAGCGCATCTACGAACAAACCATCGCGGACTGTCTGGACAACGCATGCCTTGTCGTGGCGCACAACGCCTCGTTCGACCGGCCGTTTTTCGAGAAACGTTTCACGGGCTTCGATGACATGAAATGGGCCTGCTCGCTGGAAGGCATCGACTGGAACCGGCTCGGCTTTTCACGCCACAAACTTGAAGATCTTGCGCTCAAGTCCGGCTACTTCTACGAAGCACACCGCGCCGCCATCGACTGTCTGGCGCTGGCGTGGCTGCTGCATATCCATCCTGACGCCATGGCCGACATGCTGGAGCAGGCCGACCGGAAAACAGTCGTCGTGCATGCGTTCGGCGCACCTTTCGAGGCGCGTGATACGCTGAAAACCCGCGGTTACCGCTGGCATGACGGCACATCCGGCGCCAACCGGCACTGGTGGAAAGAAATCCCCGAAACCGCGCTCGCAGAAGAGAAAGATTTTCTGGACGACCTTTACCCAAACGGTTCGGACCGTGCGGGTTTTGAAACACGGACGGCTACCGACCGGTTCAGGCGCCGCTGACTTTCAGGGCGGATTCCGCCTTGTCAAGCCATGCCCGTATTTCATCATCCGAACGGTCACACCGGCTGCCGTACAGCGCCAGACCGTCGAGTACACGCGCTCCCGGGCAACTCCGGCGAATATATGCGACACTGTCGCCCATTCCGCTGCCTTCGTGCGTACAGAACGGAATCACCGTCTTGCCTGAAAAATCATACTGTTCCAGAAAGGTCAGCACCGGCATGGGCATCACGCCCCACCAGATCGGATACCCAAGATACACGATATCATATCGTTCCACCGGACATGGTGAGCCAGCCAGTTCGGGACGTGCATTGTCTTGCAGCTCTTTTTGCGCCAGTTCGGTCGTTTCATGATAATCGGCAGGGTAGGGATGCAAGGGTTCGATACGAAACAGCTCGCCTCCGGTGAGCTGCCGGATTTTTTTCGCGACGATTTGTGTATTGCCTTCCGCCAGATCGACGATATGTCCATCACGATAGTTTTTCCCATCCCTTGAATAATACGCAATCAGTCTGTCCGCCATCCTCACCTCCATCACTTTGTCTATATATATATGTATGGCACCATTCGTGAACAAGCATACCTGTCGTCGTGACGTAACGAAAGCAACGAAAATATCCGGTTATTGCCTGATTCTCTCTACCTCGGGAGCAGGGACAAACCGGCACATACGCTTCCGTTTCAGCTTCGGCGAAGCGTTTTCAGGATATTGAGAGAAGAGAGCAGAATGCCGCCGATAATCAGCACGCCACCGGCGATCTGGGAAAACGAGACTTGTTCATGCAAAAAGATCACAGCTTCCAGACTGCTGAAAAGCGGAATGCTGTAATAGACGATACCGGCTCGCGCCGCGCCGATATATTCGACTGAACGGTTCCAGAGCAGATAACCGGTCAGTGTCGGAATCGCGGCGATATAAAGCATGATGAGCATCGTCATGCCGTCCGGCAAGGCATAATCAGGGCGTGAGACAGACACCGCCATCAGGGGCGACAGCGCCAGCACGCTACACCCCAGCATCGCCATCATGAAAACTTTCTGGGGCAGGGCGGCAGGGCGCCGCCGGACCAGCATACTGTATATCGCGAACAGAAACGCCGCCATCAGCATCCACAAGTCGCCCATCGTGAACGAGAGATCGGTCAAATGATGCCAGTCACCTTCGAGCACCAGTACGACGACTCCGGTCACGGCGACAGCCAGCCCGACGAACTGGAGCGGTGACAGTCGTTCGCCCATGAATGTACACGCAAGAAAAGCCATGAAAACCGGCGCCGTCGCCGCAATGAGCGACATATTGGTGGCATCCGTGGTATGTCCCGCCTCGAACATCAAAATACTGTATGCCGAAAATCCCAGCACCCCGGCAGGCAAGAGCCATTTCCGGTTACTGCATACCAATGCCCAGTGTTTTTTCAGTGCCGTCAGGCCGAAAGGCGCCATACACAGAAACGTGAACAGCCAGCGCCAGAACGCCAGCTCGACCGGCGACAAGCTCTCCGGCAACACCCTGACCAGCGGAAAAACTGTACTCCATAGCACAGTCGCCAGCAAAGCCAGCCAGTAACCCCGTGCCGAATCGGAAAGACGCATCGAAAAAACAACCCGGATATAAAAGCGATACCGCATGTTATACCACCAGTACCCGACACAGGCCATCCTTTTGCCGTACCACAGACCCGATTCATCCGTTTTGCGCCATTGACCAGTATGTTTGCCCGAAAACAAACCCGCAAGGCAACGGCATTGGCACAATCGGTTCATCCATTCCCCAACGAAACGGCAAGTTCATCATGAAACCTTTATCCCGATACCTGGCAATCATTCTGACAGCCATCCTCGCATGCCCGGTCGGCAGCCATGCCGAAACGGTCGCCGGACAAAACAAACCGCGTGAGCAACTGATACGCTCCGTCATTTTCAGCCGCCATGGTGTACGCGCACCCACCCAGTCTCCCGCAAAACTGGCGGCATGGGCAGACAAACCCTGGCCGGTCTGGCCGGTCGCTCCCGGCGAACTCACGCCTCGCGGTTATGAACTGGTACTGGCACAATGGCGCGCGCTCAAACCGGTACTGTCCGCATATGCCCTGTTGCCGGAAAACGGATGCCCCGCACCGGAGCACTATTCATTGATCGCCGACAAGGAACAACGCACCATCCGGACAGCCATGGCCATTTCCGAAGGACTGTTTCCGAACTGCGGTATCGAACCGGAACAGGGAAAACGCTACGACCGGCTGTTCCATCCCGATAGCGCTGCATACAAAAAAATCGACCGGCAAGCCGCGCTGGAACAGGTCAACGACCGGCTTGAGGCACTTGAAAACGCCCCCGCCGTGACATCCGCACTTGACCGGATACAGCAAATCACCGGTTGTTGCAGCCTGCCATCCCTGCAAAGACAAAACCTTCCTCTGGAAAAACTGTCGACCCTGATTTCCCTCAATACCGCCAACGCACAATTCGCGATAACCGGAAAATGGCCGATCGCATCCTCGCTGGCTGAAATCATGTTACTGGAATACGGACAATGGCCCGGAAAAAACGCAGGATGGGGACAAGCCGATCAAACCGTCCTGCAAGAAATCGTCCCGATGCATGACAGGATATTCGACGCGATTCACCGTGCACCCATCCTGGCGAAGGTCGGCAACAGCGAGCTGTTGCGCCATATCCGGGATACCCTGTTGTCGGACACATCGCCCGCGCTGTCCATACTCGTCGGCCACGATACGAATATCGCCGGTATCGGCGGACTGCTCGATATAAACTGGAATCTGCCGGAGCAGGGGACCAATTCCATCTTCCCGGGCAGTTTCATCCATTTCGGACTCTGGCAAAAAGCGGACGGCAGCCGTGAAGTCCGCATCGACTACCATGCCCCGACATACCGGACACTGCATACCGAACCTGCACCTGTCGTCATCCCGGAACACGTGAACACAAGCAAACCGGTCTATACGCCGGAAGCCTTTTCGCAAGCGGTCGACGACGCCTGCGCACCATAACCCTGCCGCCGCATGAAATGCCCGGACATTGCCATGCACGGGCAGGGCATGCGGCCTAGATTTCGCGGGCGTGCACCATATCGCTGCTGACAACGAAATTGCCGCCGCCCAGATGGTGGATAGTGTGCAAGTCGCGGTTTTCCTTCGTGAAATTCCACAACCCGTCCTTGAAGATACGTTCATCCGCCGCTGCGGAAACCACTTCGCCGAAACAGGTATCGTAACGTTCCTGCGGCCCCGGTTCCGGCAGCAGGCGGCATTCCATCCAGGCCACACAGCCTTTTTCGATCACCGGAATATCGAGTTGCGGACTTTTTTCGGCAACCAGACCGAACTGCGTGAATTTGTCGGTTTCACGCCCGGAGACGCTGCCGACCGCATAGACCTGATTGACGATGGAAACCGTCGGTACACAAACCGCGAACACACCGCTTTCCTCGATCAGCGAACGGGTATGGGCATCCTTGTTGATGACGACCACCAGACGTGGCGGATCGAACTCGACAAGCGTGGACCATGCCGCGGTCATGACATTGCGCTTCTTGCCATCCTTGCTGCGGCTGGTGACCATAATCGTCGGACCATGATTGATCAGTCTGGTCGCATATTCAAGAGGTACAGGACGGAATCCACTCATTTTTTCATTCCTTTCAAAAGTCTTCGACAAAGAAGCGACGCTCCCGGACGGAAAAACGGCATGCACATCTTCCTGCACGATACCGTTTCCGGAAACCACCCGTATCCGGTTACCGGCTTACAGCATGATAACATCGCAATGCCATCGCAAACGCATTCTTTCCGTACTTTTCCCCCTGAAAACCGTTCACATCACCGTCACCGTCCATATCCTGAAACGCCATGCAAAACAGGTCCGGACCGAAACACTTGACGCCACGGAAAAAACCGCAACATTTCCGTCATGCCACGGTACTGACACGCCATGCTCCCGCAGACATGCGCCATGCACGTCCCCGAACCGTGAGGAATATCTGCTTACGCCGACATATTCCGGCAAAAAACGTTTTCAAAACAGCGACTTTCAGCTTACAATGCCGGTTTGTCAATATTCCCGTCGTTACCGACGACGAGCATACAGAAAGGGAAACAATAGCATGGCGCTTTTGCAACGCGGAAAAACAAAAGACGTGTACAGCCACGGCGACTACACGCTGGAACTGAAATTCACCGACCGTGTCACTCTCAATGACCAGGGTGAAGTCGATCCGGGCGGAAACAACGTATCGGATTCGCTGGCGACCGGTCAGGGTTTCGCCTGCCTGTCCATGACCACCACCATCTTCAGCTATCTGGCCGCCAACGGCATCCCGACCCACATGGTCTCCTACGATCTGGACAACCTGTCGATGGTCGTCAGAAAAGCCGTCACCTTCAAGCCGGGTCTGGAATGGGTCTGTCGCTGGAGAGGTACCGGCAGCTTCGTCCGCCGCTACAAAACCGTTCCGGGCGTACAGGACGGCATGGTCTTTTCCTCGCCCGTTTATGAAATCACCATCAAGGACGATGCCGGCGGCGACCCGCTCATCGTTCCCGACTCGATCGTCGCACTGGGCATGATGTCCCGCGAAACCCTGAACGAACTCATCGAACTGAACGCACGTGCCATGGGACTCATCCATGACCTGTTCAAACAGAAAGGCCTTGACCTCTGGGATATCAAAATCGAATGGGGCAGGGATGCCGAAACCGGCAAGCTCATGCTCATCGACGAAGTCAGCGCCAACGGCTGCCGCGCCTACGACATGAGCGGCACAAACAAAATCGCGGGCTCGGCGCTGTCCGACTGCTTCCGCGCCTGACACACCGCCATTCGCAAACCGAACGGGGCGACAAAAAACCGGCAAGCGACGCTTGCCGGTTTTCGTTTGTCCTCTCCGGGCATCACACAAAAAAAAAGACCGGATGACACCATCCGGTCACAACCACTCAATGGAAACCTTATTTGATTCCGGAAAAAAGAACCCGCCCACCGGGATCGCATCATCCCGTCTTCATCCGGAAAAAACCGTTCAGCCGACTTCAGCCACGCGGATACTGATCAGACGATCCAGTTTCGCATCGATCGTCTTGTGCGTGCTGACCGCTTCATCCAGCGTGTACAACTCGTTATGCAACGACAGAACAGGGCAGGGAACAGGCGCACTCGCCGGAAGCACCTCGCTCAATACATAGGTCGACTTGTGACCGTTGTTTTCCTTGCGCGAGAACTTGGCATATCCCAGCACTTCGGCATCGCCGCCGCCGAACGCCAGATAGAACTCCGGCATATTCGCTTCATGGGAAAGTTTCACACGGGTCAGATAACCGACGTCGGTTTTCGGAATACGCAAAAACCGCATACGATACTTGGAAATAGCATCGCCGCAATCACGAACCAGCATATCTTCCAGACGACGTCTGGTCATATCGATTTCCTTGCGCTTCTTTTGCATGACATACAGCTGGACAATCACGATACCACCGAAGATAAATACAGAAAGCGTCAAAAACACAAGCATGGTTTCCATTTTCAAGACTCCTCATATAAAGATTGGCCTAACGCATAAGATACTTCTGTTTTTTCTGTCATACCGTTCGATTAATTATTAATATAAAACGCTTGCTTTTTTTTGTTCATGACCTAAGGCATGTTTTTGAAAAATTGTTTGAAAGAATTTTTCGTTTATGGTATGTGGCAAAAAAGCAGGGGCTGCGTATGCGCGGGAAAGGCTTGCCGAAACCGTGATGACACCCCTTTGACCGGCCGGCCATCGCAGGAAAAAACCGTGCCTCGCACAACATCGCGCAGATCCCTTGCAGGCCACGCATCCCAAGGCAAGACCAGGCCCGCGGCACGAACCGCGAGCTGTAACAGAGTTTTACAAAAGAAAAGTAGAGAAAAAGGGCAATCCGCTCTACAATGAGCAAATTTTATTCATTTCGACCTACCGGGACACACAGCCACGTCGTCAGAGGCCGTCATTTCAACGTGCCGATGAAGGCGTCGTCCGGATACGGCAACGCCAGAAACAATGTTTTAATCCAGTCTGGTTACAACGTGGAACTTTTCGCAATGATCGCTCACATACTGACTACCGGAAAAAGATTCGCACTCGGCTTCCTGCTCGCACTGTGCACCCTTGCAACCACAGCCACCGCGGCAAACACCGAAACGCCGACTCCCTCGTTCATCACCCTGTGTTACCACAACGTGGTTCCGACACTGAGAAACGGCACCCTCGACGATACCGCCCCTGTCTCGATAGAAGAGCTGAAAACCCACTTCGACTGGCTGAAAAAAAACGGCTACCACATCATCAGCGTCAAGGATGTCCTCAAGGCCAAGGAAACCGGAAAGCCGTTGCCGCCCAAGTCGGTATTGCTGTCATTCGACGACGGATACAGCAGTTTCTATGAAATCGTCTATCCGATGCTCAAGTCCTACGGCTACACCGCGTTCCTGTCTCTTGAAACAGGCTGGCTCGAAACCCCGGAAGGCGAACTCGTCGACTACGGCGGAAGAACCCGTCTTCCACGCTCGGCATTCCTGAACTGGCAGCAAATCCGCGAAATGGCCGATTCCGGCATCGTCGAACTGGCATCGCACTCCCATGACCTGCACCGCGGACGCCAGGGCAACCCGCAAGGCATCGAACTGCCTGCCGGCGCACACAGACTGTATGACGCAAAAACCGGCCAGTACGAAACCATCGAAGCCTTCAAACAAAGAATCCACGACGACTGGAAAAAATCATACGACATCATTTACAGCAAGACCGGACATCGTCCGCTCGTCGCCGTCTGGCCATACGGACGTTACAATCAGGTCGGCGTACAGGCCGCACAGGAAGCAGGCTACCCGCTGACCGCCTCGCTGGCGTTCTTTTCCGACTGGCCGACCATCCCGAGACTCATGATGCATGAAGAAATCGATTTGCCGAGAATGATGCGCAAGGTCGAAGCCGGCGTCATGGG
>CASETG010000003.1 GCA_949290765.1 Oxalobacter formigenes
AGGCATGGTCCTGATATATTCACACGCTTCCTCGAACCGGTTTGCAGGCAAGTCCTTGTAACTGGCCAGCCTGAAATGATTGTTGAAGCGTGACCATGCGTAGGGGCGATCTTTGCCGGAAGGAAAGCGCTCTGCGATGAGCGTGGACAGTTCGCCCTGTTGTGCTTTGGTAATGGTCAGCGAGTAGGCGCCTGTTTTCCGGATAGCAGGTAATACTTCGGACGTGACCCATTTACGGAAGCGTTTTGCTTCGGGCTTGCGAGAACGCAGAATCAGGGCATACAGGCCGGATTCGTTGATGATTGTTGATTTCTGTTTTCCGCCAAGGGTGTCGGTAATACCGACATCCTTTTCGTCATCATCCAGCGTTGATACGGCATCGCGTGGATTCTTGATGTCCAGCACAGCACATACATCAGCAGCGACAAACCAGATTTCGCCATTGCGATTGATGGCACGGACAGGGAAATTTTCAAAAGAAAAGGATGCTACGGACGTAGCAATAGAATGATTAGACATGACATGTCTCCAGTGACAAGTTTTATAACCTTGTCTTTCCTGTCGCCAAACAGGGCGGGCAAGAACTCGCAGGTTGGCGAACCGTGTCACTGGAAACGGCAATCCCGAAGGATTCCCACGAGTTCCGCCCATAAACGGAGACATACGGACAAAAAAAGACCGCTCGAACAGCGGCTGTCCGCCAGTGATACACAGATCGCCAAACCTGGCACCGTCTTTTTCCGATGCAGAATCAGTATGCCGTGCCTGTGCAGTCCTTGTCAAATGCGTATGAGTTAAGCAACGGTCTTTTCAGTTACAATTCATTTCTCACCTATGCTTATTGATACATGGGAAACGGAAATAAAACCGCTTGTCGCAGCAACATCGCAGCATTCCTTGTGAAGCCAGTATCCATGCGATATAACGCGGGTTCGAATCCCCCTCTCTCCGCCACAGATCAAGTCGCTAGTGCAAGCGAAAGAAACCGCCAAATATCAGTTGTCTGGCGGTTTTTTATTTTTGGTAGTCTGATAAAGGTGCTTTTCCGGTAGACAGCTATCCGTTCAGCTTCTCAAAAGATAGTTCAGACCGGGATTGGCGGTTTCATGCATTGCTTGTTCTTCAACATGTTTTAATCAAATCGAAAAACAGTCTGAAATATTGTCTAGCGTGAAAATGTCAGACGTTATCAAAGGTTTTTGAATATCTGACAGAATTTCCCAGTCAGCGCCTATGGCATTTTATGTCCATCATTGGCAGCTGATTTATGCTTTCCAATTTCTTTTATCGGCAGTTCGGTTTGAAAGTGAATATCGCCAGTTCAGGGTATTTTGTTTTATAACATGTTCATCATGTGAAGCAGGTAGCAAGTTGCATGACTGGATGCCATGATGACGTAAATATAATCTTCATGTCCCAGTACAAGCCGTTTCCTATACGTTTCCAAGACAAAAGTATCGTTGTCGGTTTGTGTCGGGCGACAGGGCTGCACGTTGGTACAGTATGGTATCTTGTCGTCGGGGCATGCAGTTACAGCAGCTTCATTCCACAGGACATTTTTTCTTTTTTATTGTATTTCTGTGAAAATAACCCTGTAATATCCGGAAAAAAGAGCATTATTATCGGATAAATTTATGATGCATCTTTTTTACTATCGAGTAGTTCGTTACCTTGTGCTGGCAGGATTGGTATGTGCATGATTCGGTTGTGACGGATACAGTGAACTGATAGGGTATACGTACGCAAGGGTGTATCAGGGCATGTTGCAGGATGTCTGTGTGGCTGCTTGTACAGTTATAGAACATTCGTGCAAGGAAGAATACGTTTGTCAGTTTCTGGTCGTGCAAGCTGGTCAAGGGTAGTTTTGTAAAGGGATTCAAAATGGATTCGGTCAGGTTGGCGATTGATGCAGATAAACCTCTTCCGGTCGGCGAGGCTATCAAAAACGATAAACTGGATCGGTTGCATTTTGCGCGGTCTGTTGTCAAATCGCTGGAAAGTATCGATTCACTGAACGGTTTTGCTGTTTCCGTCGAAGGAGCGTGGGGGAGCGGCAAGACGAGCACGCTGGCCATGGTGGAAGAACTGCTGAGTCAGGATGGCGGAAAGGCGATTGTCGTGCATTTCAATCCCTGGCTGATCGGTGATCGGGATGCCTTGTTACGCCAGTTTCTTGATACGGTGGCGACAACGGTTTCGGAAACAAGCCTTGTTACTATCGGCGGGAAGATCGCAAAAGCATTCAAAAACTATAATGCGCTTTTTGATGCTGCCAAATATATTCCCGGACTGGAGCCATGGATTACGATTACGCAATCGATTGCATCATCCGTTGGCAAGGTTGCGGAATCCAGACATGGCAATCTCGAGTACCAGAAAAAGGAAGTCGAGAAGGTTCTGAGGGAACTGGAAATACCGATTATTGTTTTTATAGATGATATCGACCGGCTTTTCCCGCAGGAAGTGTACGAGATGATCCGGATTATCAAGGCGGTTGGTGATCTTCCGAATGTCGGGTACGTACTGGCGTGGGATGCAAAATATATTCAGGATGCATTGGAAAGCGCATCGGTTCCCATGGCAGGAACCTACCTTGACAAGATCGTCCAGATTCGTTTGCCGTTGCCAAGGCTTTCTTTTTCGGTAAAAAGCGCGCTGTTTGATGAGGCGCTTGCCCGTTTGCCGAAGGAAGCGCGGCATACGTATTTTCCGAACAATCAGGGCAGGATGGAAAGGCTGTTCCATTACGGATTGGCGGACATGCTGGAACAGCCGCGGGATATCGTGCGTTTGTTCAATACGGTCATGCTCATCGAACCAGCCTTGCGGGGTGAAATCGAACTGGCCGATATTGTCGGGTTTGCAGCGTTGATGCTCAAAGCTCACGCAGTCTTCGATTTGCTCAGGCGCAAGCCGGAATGGTTTTCAGGAAGGCGCATGACCGGTTTATTCCTTGAAAAATCAGAGGATATTATCGGGGAAGGCAAAAAATATCGTGAAAAGGCCTGCGATGCCTGTGACAGACCGGATGCTGTCCGGAGTCTGGTCAATTTTCTTTTTCCGATGGTGGGAAAGGTCGGAAGAGCTGAAGACGTTGAAGGACATATCGGTGCGCCTTCAAGACTGTATATCGCGCTCCATATGCATATCGGTACAAACGATGTCAGCCTGATAGCTGCCAGACGTTATCTGTTGTCGCCTGAGGAACAAACGACTATCGAAGCAGGTTTGACGGTCGGTAACTGTCTGGATTTTCTGGAAAAACTGGGCGAAATTCCGGGGACAATTGCGAAACGCAGTCTGATAGATCTTCATGAAACATGCCTGTCTGTCAGCAGGCTGGTCGATCAGGAACCGTGTGTTTCAAAGGGCAAGGAAGAAGGAGTATGGGTATCACGACCGTTCATGGCAGCGGATAGGGCCATTGAAAAAATCATTGCTGTTGTTGATGCTAACCGTTTTGAAGAGATCGCAAACGATATCGTGAAGGACAGGGAATCATTGACGATAGCAATGGGTATCGTAATACGCAGTCATAGTGAACCATCCAGGATTTATAGCAGACTGGTTCTGTCAGAAAAAGACAGGGAACAGGCGACACAGCAACTGGCGCAAAATATACTGGATGCTGCGCGGGAAAGCCGTTTGTTTAAAACAGGTGATCCATCCATGTTGTTATGGAGTGTGGCTCGTTTTGCTCCGGAAAAATGTCCCGATATTTTCAAGGCGATTGAAAGGAATGATCCTACGCTAGATTGCTTTGTGTTGCAGATGATGCGAAAAAGTTTTGATTCCAATAAGGGACAAATATATGCTATGCCTGATGATCAATCGATACTGGAACAGTATTGTCCGCTGGCGGATTTACGGGAGAAGGCAATGAAACGCTTGCATAGTCCGGATTTGATGTTGCCAGCAAAGGCAGCATGGATGGCTTTGGCGGAAAACAGGAAATTTTATGGCGTGGATGGATCAGTCTGCGAAAATTGAGCAGGATATCGCTTAATCAGTCGGTTGCCTTAGTCATTTTATGTTTTTCCGGCGCACGGACTTTTACGCGCTGCGATCAACTTTAACCCGATGGTTTTGTAGAGCGTCAGAAATCTGGTTGTCACTGTACAGAGAGAGGGCATTTTCGCGGATATGTGGTGCCTGTTGGTGCGGAATTTCTGTACAAATCGTTATCATCTTTTTATGCCGCTGTTGCATCCGGTTTACGCAGACCGGCGGTGATTTTTGCAAATATCCGGTGGCGAGTAGCGATCCACTGGATGATCTGGCGGTATATTTCGCCGTTATCGCCGTTTAGTGTGATGCCGGTAAAGCCTTAAAACATGTCGCATGCGAACCGGATGGGACGGTATGGGCGGGTTTCGGCAGGTGTGCAAGGGATATCGCGTCGTCATGCTGGAAAGCGCGTGCAGGACAGGCGCATACAGTCGGTTCTGAACGGGCGCCCTGACCGGAATGGTTGGATGGTCTGTATTTTCAGAAAGATAACCTGCAACAGTCCAAACTGGTAATAAGCTGCCAAAATAAAGGCGTTATATGCCTGATAAGGCATTTTGTGATATTACAAATTGCTTTTGCATAAGACAACATGACGTTGCATATATGAAACAGTCAGGGTTGCTTATGGAAAAGAACATTGCGACTCGTATAGGACGCAATATTGCACAGGCTAGGAAAGCGGTTCGCCGGACACAGGCCGATGTCGCAGAGAAGCTGGGGATCGATACAGGCTCCTTGTCGAGAATGGAGCGCGGCATCATCATGCCCAGTATCCCGACGCTGGACAAAATCGCCGATGAGTTGGGCGTAGCCTTGTGGCAGTTGATCGGATCTGCTTCGTCCAGTTCGATTGTGATGGCGGAAAACATTATTGCGCAGCTGGAAAAACTCGGTCAGGCCGAACGGTTGTTTCTGATGGAAGAAATCGAGCGTTGGGTCAACAAACTTTCGTCTTGCTCGTCCACGGCACGACAGGATGCCGGGGAATAGTGTTTTCCGGATGCCGCGCGTAGGCTGTCGTGTTTTCCCGATGCGGATGTCTCGTGATTCGCTGGACGTGTTTTCCTGACAGAAGCTGCTGCGTCGGTCAGGTCGTTTCTTTCTGTTTTTTCTTCTTTTGGGTACGTCGATGTTGCCGGTCATGGCGGCAGGGGGTTTCTCGTTCCTGCGGCATGGTTTGTCTTGTGTACAGCAACGGTGCAGGAAGATGCAGCGAACCGGATGACGCATGGCATATCGTTCCTGTTTCGTATGCGAAACGGTTTGTCGCATACACATCGTATGATGAGTCCGTTCATGCGGATATATGGTGCGGATGGCACGGGTTATGGCAGGAATCCGGCAGCGCCTCTCCGGCATGAAAAAGATACATTTGTCGGCGGTTTTTTCGCCGGCTGCAAGAAAAAGGACTGGCATCATGAAAAACAGAAAACTTCCCTGTGTTCCCAAACATATTCTGAAGGCGCACAAGGTCAATGAACCCGGAGATCACCGTTTCATGGCGGCGGCGCGATTGTTGCAGGCATTATGGCGAGAGGAAAGGAATTTGCCGATTGGGAACTGTCCCGACGCTCGGGGTGGCATGAAGGAAATCGGTAGTCGTATCAGTGAAGATTGCGGTTTGAAGGGGCGAAATTTTCTGACGCAGGAAATCGCAGGACTGGCGTACAGGGAGTATGTTTATCAGGAAACCGGTGCGCTGATCGACGAGGACAGGTTATGGATGAATCTGCTCTCGAGCCAGCCGTTGTGCTTCAATCTGTTCGGAGAACTGAAACTCGATGATGAAAAAGCGAACCGGTTTTTCAGGTATCTTTTTCCGGATTATGTCGCGAGTGTCGAAGGGATTTATTTCGAGCATTCTCCTGCACGTGGCGACCCGGACTATACCGGCGATTACACAGCGTTCGATGTGCTCGTGGAATGTGTGACGACGGAAGGAAAAAGCGGACATATCGCCATCGAGGTCAAATATACCGAATCCATGGCGGAATCTGCGGCGCGGTCGAGAGCGCGCTACGATGAATTGTCCCGTCTGGTCGGGTTGTACAGGGATGCCGATGCGGCGGCGTTGCGTGCAAGTCCGATACAACAACTGTGGCGCGAGCATATGCTGAGCCGGGTGATGGTCTGTAACGGGCGCTATGATACCGGCCGGTTCGTCGTCATCTATCCGGCGCAGAATGATTTGTGCGAGCGTGCCGTGGCGCGTTATCGAGCGCATCTGGCATCCGATGATCCGGCTGTTTCAGGGTTCGGGGTATTGACGCTGGAAACTTGCGTCGAGGCTTATCGCATGATCGGAGAACCGGATATGGCCGATGCATTGTACAGTCGGTATCTGGATTTCGGACGGGTGGAACAAGTGGTTTTCGGCGAAGTGCAAACAGGCGGTTTTACGCTTGCCGGGCGGGTGTGAGTGTCGTGCGAGTATCCGGTGTGCAAGAATGGACAATAGTGACCGCACCGTGACGGATCGATACGTACGGTTTGCGTGATATTCGAAGAAGCTATGGTTTTTTCGCCAGGCGGTTGGCCCAGGAGCGGATTTGTTCCAGCAGAAAAAGCCGGTCGCTTTCGGACAATGGTTCCAGCATGGTGATGATATCGTCGGCCAGTGCCGTCGTTCCGGAAGATACGCTGTCAAAAAGCCTTCCCAGCGGCTTGTCCAGTACCTTGGCGATACGATCCAGTGTGGCGATACTCGGACAGACGATGCCACGTTCGATGCGGGAAAGCGATACGGTATCGATTTCGACTTTTTCTGCGATTTCCGCTTGTGTTTTTCCTGAGGCCTTGCGGACTGCGGCGATATTTTTACCAAGCCGTGCAGCGATGCTGTTACTCATAAATTAGCCTTGAACTGTCAAGTAAGAGCAATTTATGTTGTCTTGGTGTAGCGGTTTTTGTAATATCGCAAAATGTCTGCAATAGACATATTAGGTATATTTTATGCGCAAAATTCGCAATTTTAGAGAAATTTAGCGCTAAAAAAATGATAAATCGGCAAGGTTTTTTGCCAGCTCTCCTGATTTTTTTGGATACAGGACGTGCTTTTTTGTGGTATTGGCAGGTATCGTGGAAAGCATCAGACGCGCAGGCAAATTTTGCCGCAAGCGGTACATGGCAGGGATGACGGCGGTTCATCCAGAACATGGCATGGCGCACGGCAGGATGTGCAGCGTACGGGCATTTCCCATACCGGTTTGCCGGATATGGACAGCGAAAGCCGTTCTGCAGCATGCAGGAACCGGCAGCGACGGCAGGCAAACAGGGCGGTCGAGATGGCAAGCATGGCATCGGGATATCGTGCAAGCCATTTTACGGCGGATTCGCCATATTTGCCGCGCTGGATGTCGCGACGGTAACGGTGCAGTTCATCGACATGTTGCCATTGCGTGCCATATACGAGCGTGCGTTCGAAACGGCAGTCCGGACAGCGATAATGAATTTCAATCGTCATGGTATCGGATAATAGTCGTCTGCCACACCATACCATGTCTTTTTCAGGAAATCATCCGGGCTGCCTTTGGGCGGTCGTGCATGCCCTTTGTCCATCATAAACCGTACCACGTTCTCGCGGGATGAATAGCTGTATATAATTACAGTATCTCGTAATGATGATAAAGATGGACAGAGGCGTCGCGGGCCGGTTTCGGCTGTCGAAGCGGCTTGCACGGAGGGGCGGATGGAACGGTGTATTGCACTGGTCGATTGCAACAATTTTTTTGTATCCTGCGAGCGGGTGTTCAGACCCGAGCTTGAGGGGCGTCCTGTCGTCGTGCTCTCGAGCAATGACGGATGCGTCATCTCGCGCAGCAACGAAGCCAAGGCGCTCGGTATCGGCATGGGGGTTCCCTGGTTCAAGGTCAGGAGTGCGCCGAAAAACCGTGAGGTCGTCGTATTCTCCAGCAATTTCCCGCTGTATTCTGATTTGAGTAACCGGGTCAAGCGGCTGTTGTCGACTTTTTCACCGGTACATGAGGAATACAGCATTGACGAGTCGTTTCTGGATATGAGCGGGCAAACGGATGTCGCAAGGCAAGCGTTGGCCATTCGTGAAACCGTCTGGCGGGAAGTCGGTATACCGGTCTGTGTCGGTATCGGACCGAGCAAGACACTGGCGAAACTGGCGAATTTCGTGGCGAAAAAACATCCGGCATCCGGAGGCGTTTTTACCTGTAATGCGCTGGATACGGTGCGGAAACGGAAACTGTTATCGGGAATTCCGGCATGCGAAGTATGGGGAATCGGCCGGCGGCTTTCTCGCACACTCGCGGGCATGGGTATCGGAAATGCCGCACAGTTGCATGATGCCGATATCAGGATGATGCGTGCGCGGTTCGGTGTGACGATGGAGCGGCTGATTCTTGAATTGCGAGGTGTTTCATGTCTCGATATCACGCAAGTCAGACCTCCCAGACAGCAGATCTTGTCGAGCCGTTCTTTCGGAGTGCGCATCACCCGTCTGGACGATCTGGAAAACGCCATGGCCTTTCATGCCGCGCATGTCGGCAAACAGTTGCGACAGGAAAAACTGGTGGCCGGTATGGTACAGGTTTTTCTGGAAACCGACCCATACAGGCTGGACAAGCCGCAATATCACCCTAGCTGTTGTCTGCCGTTTGCAGAACCGACAGACAGTACGGCGGAAATCAGCCGGTATGCCATGGCTGGACTTCACCGGATATACCGGAACGGTTATGAATATCGCAAGGGCGGGATATGGGTCGGTGAATTATCCGCGGCGGACAGCGTCGTTCCCGATTTGTTTGCGGCTGCCGGAGAAAAAAGGAAGCGGCTCGATGAAATCATGGATACCGTCAATGCGCGCTTCGGCGATGGCACCTTGCGTTTGTCGCAGGATGACATGCTCAATCGGCGATGGATGCCGAAAAAGGAGCGGGTATCACCGCGTTATACGACATCGTGGCATGAATTGCCCGTATGCGGAGAACCGGCAAAATAGCGGTATGCGTCTCGTGCATGGGATAAAATACGATACAGGCAGTCATGGCCGTTGCATCGAAGACGGGACAGAAAAACAATACGGGTGAATATGGAGAGCGAGTGAATGGAAACATGGGTGATCGTGACAGCCGTCGTCGGAGCGGTGATAATCGTGTTTCTGCTGGGTGTCCTGAAAAAATGGTTCGGCAAAAGCCGGATTGTCAACGAAGTCAAAAGCGGTGTGCAGTCCGTGCAGACATTCAGGGAACAATATCCCACACCGCAGGCATATGAAATCCACGTCATCCGTGAATTGCGCATACAGGGCGCGGAAGAAACCTTGCTGAAAGAAGTGCTGAAAGAAGCGTATGACGAAACCATCGCACAGTCGCACAGAACCGGCGAGGATCCGGCGCATTTTGTCGATCGCTGGCTGTATTCCATCGCCGCGCCGAAACGCTGGGACTTTATCGAAGGCGTCTTGCCGTATTATTTCCAGCTGGTACAGGTATTGCTGGAAAAAGGATTGCGTCCGACGCCCGTGATACGGCAGTGTGGCGGCAAACAACCGTTCATCCAGATCGTCGAATCGGAATTTATCCGGGGAACGTCGCCTGAAGAACTGGTCGACAGACATTTCAGGACATGATGATATGATATTGCTGCCTGTTTGGAGCAAGGCAGGCCAGTATATCGTCAATGTCCGGTACAATACGGTTTTATTCCCCCATTGAACAGGAAACATTATGCAGGAAACACAAGTATCCACAATTGTAACCGATGATTTCATCCAGTGCTGGCAGGCAGCGGGACGTCACCTGCAATGTCAGGTGGAAGGCGGTCCGGTATGGATACGCGCCCATCTGGAGCAGCCGTTCATGGAGCATCTTTCGTTCCGTCTCGGCAATCAGCTGTTTTTCGTCCGGATCGAGGATGCCGACGGTCAGCTCAAGACACCGGGTTCCGAAGCGGCCTTGCAGAAAATCGCGGAAAAATGCAAAGGCCACGCCTGCATCATGCCGATGCGCTTTTCGTTCGGATACTGG
>CASETG010000004.1 GCA_949290765.1 Oxalobacter formigenes
GAAGTTTTCCATGATAACGTCGCATTTTTTCAGCAGTGCTTCGAAAATTTCGCAGCCAGCTTTGCTCTTCATGTTGGAAATGACAGAGCGCTTGTTGCTGTTCAGCATGGTGAAGTACAAGCTGTCCTTGTTCGGATCATGACGCAGCTGTTTACGCGTAATGTCACCGGTCGGATTTTCGAATTTGATAACGTCCGCACCCATCCATGCCAACAGCTGTGACGAGGTCGGGCCGGCCTGTACGTGGGTCATGTCCAGAATTCTTACTCCGGATAATGCTTTACTACCCATTTTTATCTTCCTCCAATTATTGGTCTGTATTACTTTTTCTGGTTTTCACCAGTTTCACAACGAGAAAAAGGTTACCCTTTTCCAACGTATTCTTCGCTATTTGCCAGCCATGCGCGCTTTCAGACGCGCCTTGGTTCCCGGCGACCATTCCTGCGGATCAACCCAGATATTGATCACCGCACATTTTCCGGTTCTGGCAATCGCCTCGCGGCCACGCTGCAAGGCTGGTGCGATATCCGAGGGGCGATGCACTTCTTCGCCATATCCACCCATCATTTCCGCAAATTTACCATATGGCAGGTCACTTAACAAATTGCCGACATTGCCACGATCGCCATATTTTGCCAGCTGTGCGTAACGGATCTGGTTCATTGCAGAATTGTTTCCGATAACGGCAAGATACGGCACATGGAAACGGTTGGCCGTTTCCATGTCGAAGGCCGTCATCGAAAAAGCGCCATCCCCATAGTAGCACACGACTTCCTTGTCGGGATGCGCGAGTTTCGCGCCGATGGCAAACCCCGTTCCGACACCCAGACTGCCCAGTGGCCCCGGATCCATCCACTGCCCCGGATTCCGTGGTCGCACCGCCTGTGCCGATATCGTGACCACATCTCCGCCATCACCGACATATATCGTATCTTCGCCAAGAAACTCGTTCAGCTCGTAGGCGACCCGGTAAGGATTGATCAGGCTGTTTTCCGAACGGAACAACGGCATGAGTTTTTCCAGCGCCTTTTCCTCGGCCTGTCGCAATTCCCGTACCCATGCCTGACGTTTCGAACGGGCACCATATCCAACACGCCCCGACAATGCATCGATCACTGCCCTGAAAATCGTTCCGGCATGCCCCAGCAACCCCAGCGTGATATCGTGATTTTTGCCGATCACCGCGTAATTCTGGTCGATTTGCACCACTTTGGCTGCCGGATTGACCGTTTTGCCGTAACTCAGCCTGAAGTCGAACGGCGTTCCCACGACCATGACCAGATCGGCTTCTGCAAGCGCCTTGTTGCGCGTCCTGTCGAACGAAAGCGGCTCATCGTTTTTGAAAATACCGCGTGCCGCACCATTGGTATAGGCCGGCATGTCCAGCGCGCGGATCAGCTCCAGCGCTTCCCGATGACTTCTGCCGTTCCAGACCTGACTGCCGAACAATACGGCCGGCTTTTCCGCTTGCAGCAGCAAATCCGCCAGCTTCTCGATTTCTTCCGGCACGCACATGACACGGTTCGAACACCGGTAATGTCCCGCTTCCGGAATCACGCAGTCTTTCCGCCCCACACTGCGGTCAAGCAAATCTCTTGGTATTTCCAGATAGACAGGCCCCGGCACCTCACCCCATGCCTCACGACATCCCATCGCCACCATATCCGCGATTCGTTCGGTCGAGCGAACGCTTGTCGCCCATTTCGTGACAGGCGACATCAGTTTGACATGGTCGAATTCCTGAAGGGATCCCTGCAAATGCTGGATTGTCGCGCCCTGCCCACCGATATGCAGAAGCGGTGTTTCAGAGCGCAACGCAGTCGCAAGTCCGGTTATGGCATTACAGCATCCGGGCCCCGCCGTCGTAACGAGACATCCTGTCTGTCCGGTCTGGCGCGCATAGCCGTCGGCGGCATGCGCCGCTACCTGTTCATGTCTGAAATCGATGATCCGGATGCCTTCGCTGACACAACCGTCGTA
>CASETG010000005.1 GCA_949290765.1 Oxalobacter formigenes
CTCAGTTAGTGTAAGATGTCGGGTTGTGCGATGCATGAGTTTAATGCCAAGACGTCGTTCCAGCGCATCTATACGCCGCCCCAGCATGACAGGAGTGATTCCTAGCACAAGCGAAGCTTTGGCCAGGCTGCCTTTCTCTGCTGCATTAACGAATGCCTCAATTTGCTTGATTTTGTCCATTGTCGTGATTCCTTACAAAAAGTATCGAATCAAGCGATTTTTTATAATCTTATCAAACAAAAAAATCATCTATATAATGCGACTTTAAAAGCATTATAAAAATTTGAATTGTTTCAACCTGGAGGTGCTTCATGGCAAAAATGACTGCAGCCGAAGCGGCTGTCTACGTATTGGAAAAAGAAGGTGTTACCCAGTTGTTCGGTATCCCGGGTGCCGGCATCAATCCTGTTTATGCGGCACTGAAAAAGCATGGCACCATGAAACATATTCTGGCGCGTCATGGCGAAGGTATCGCCCACATGGCTGAAGGCTATACCCGCGCCAAACAGGGCAATATCGGTGTGGGTATCTGCACTTCGGGTCCTGCCGCCACCGACATGATTACCGGGCTTTATTCCGCTATCGCCGATTCCACTCCGATTCTGGCGATTACGGGACAGGCTCCGCGTGCCAAGCTCTTCAAGGAAGATTTTCAGGCTGTCGATATCGAAAAAATCGCCGCTCCGGTGACCAAAATGGCGGTGACGGTTCGTGAACCGGCGCTGGTGCCATGGACACTGCAGAAGGCTTTTTACCTGATGCGTACCGGTCGTCAGGGCCCGTGCCTGATCGATTTGCCGCTGGATGTCCAGATGGGCGAAATCGAATTCGACCCGGATACCTATACGCCGCTGGAAGTCACCAAGCCGCGTGCTTCCCGTGCGCAGATTGAAAAAGCGCTGGGCATGCTCAACGATGCCGAAAAACCGCTGATTATCGCTGGCGGCGGTGTCATTCTGGCCGACGCTTCCCCGCTGCTGGTCGAACTGGCCGAAGTGCTAGGCGTTCCGGTCATCCCGACGCTGATGGGCTGGGGTTCGATTCCGGATGAACATGACCTCAATGCCGGTATGGTCGGTATCCAGACACATCACCGTTACGGCAATGCGTCTTTCCTCGCATCCGATTTCATCATGGGTATCGGCAACCGCTGGGCAAACCGTCATACGGGCGGTCTGGAAACCTATACGCGCGGTCGCAAGTTCGTTCATATCGATATTGAGCCGACCCAGCTGGGCAAGGTGTTTGCGCCGGATTACGGTATCGTTTCCGATGCGAAGGAAGCGCTGGAACAGCTCGTCGAACTGGCCAAGGAATGGAAAGCGGCGGGCAAACTCAAGGATCGTTCCGCATGGGCCGCAGAATGCCTCAAACGCAAACGCACCATGCTGCGTCGTACCGATTATGACGACGTTCCGATGAAGCCGCAGCGTGTCTATCAGGAAATGAACAACTTCTTCGGCAAGGACGTTCACTATGTGACCGCAATCGGTTTGTCCCAGATCGGCGCAGCGCAGCACCTGAAAGTCCAGCAGCCGCGCGGATGGATCAACTGCGGACAGGCAGGTCCGCTGGGCTGGACGATTCCGGCCGCACTGGGTGTCCGGGCTGCATTGCCGGATGCCGATATCGTCGCGCTGTCTGGCGACTTCGACTTCCAGTTCATGATCGAGGAACTGGCGGTAGGCGCTCACTTCAAGCTGCCTTATATCCACATTGTGGTCAACAACTCGTATCTGGGTCTGATTCGTCAGGGACAGCTGGGATTCAACAATCTGGATTACTGTGTCCAGCTGTCTTTCGACAACATCAATTCGCCTGAAGTCGAAGGCTATGGTATCGATTTCGTCAAGGTTGCCGAAGGTCTCGGCTGCAAGGCCATTCGCGTTCACAAACCTGACGAACTGATTCCGGCATTCAAGAAGGCCCGTGAATTGATGAAAGAATTCCAGGTGCCTGTTGTCGTGGAAGCGATTCTGGAAAGAGTCACCAACATTCCGATGGGCGGAAACCTTGACCAGATCAATGAATTTGGCGGTGCCCTTGACGTTAACGAATAAAAAGAGGAGATGAACGATGCCAAAAATGGCTGCCAACCTGTCCATGCTGTTTAATGAAGTTCCCTTCATGGACCGTTTCGACGCTGCTGCCAAAGCAGGTTTCAAAGGAGTCGAATTCCTTTTCCCGTATGCATACAATCTGGATGAGTTGCAGGAAAAACTGCAGAAGAACAATCTGGAACTGGTATTGCACAATCTGCCGGCAGGCAACTGGGAAGCAGGTGACCGTGGTATCGCCTGTCATCCGGATCGTGTCGGCGAATTCCAGGACGGCGTCGGCATGGCAATCAATGCCGCCAAGAAACTGGGCGTCAAACAGGTGAACTGCCTGTCCGGTCCGGTGCTGCCGGGTGTTTCCGAAGACAAGCTGCGCGCCACTTTCGTCGATAATCTGAAATTTGCCGCTGCCAAGCTCAAGGCAGAAGGTATTCGTCTGGTTACCGAACCGGTCAATACGATCGATATGAAAAACGCTTATCTGAATCGCACGCAGCAGGCTGTGGATATCATCCGCGACGTCGGCTCCGACAACCTGTTCATCCAGTACGACATCTACCACATGCAGCGTATGGAAGGCGAACTGGCCAACACGATTCAGACCAATCTGCCGCTGATCAAGCACATGCAGCTGGCCGACAATCCGAAGCGCAACGAACCGGGTACGGGTGAAATCAATTACCATTTCCTGTTCAAGTTCATCGACGACATCGGCTATGACGGCTGGATCGGTTGCGAATACCGTCCGAAGACCACGACGGTCGAAGGTCTGGGCTGGCTCAAGGAATACAACGTAAAATAACTGGATATAGCAAAACGAGATAACTGGAGATAAACAATGGCAAATATTGGTTTTATTGGTTTGGGTATCATGGGTGTGCCGATGGCCGCCAACCTGCAACAGAAAGGCGGACACAAGCTGTTCGTCAACGACAAAAAGACGCCGCCGGCAGTATTGCTCGACGGCGGTGCACAGGCTTGCGCCAATGGTGCCGAAGTCGCCAAGCAGTCCGACATCATCTTCATCATGGTTCCTGATACGCCGGACGTCGAAGCCGTTCTGTTCGGTGAAAACGGTGTGGCACAGGGCCTGAGCGCAGGCAAGATCGTTGTGGACATGAGCTCGATTTCCCCGATCGCAACCAAGGAATTTGCCAAAAAGATCAACGATCTCGGCTGCGAATATCTCGACGCACCGGTTTCCGGCGGTGAAGTCGGCGCCAAGGCAGGTTCCCTGACCATCATGGTCGGCGGCAATGAAGAAACCTTCAACAAGGTCAAACCGCTGTTTGAACTGATGGGTCAGAACATCACCCTGGTCGGCGGTAACGGCGACGGTCAGACCACCAAGGTCGCAAACCAGATTATCGTTGCGCTGAATATCCAGGCTGTTGCAGAAGCATTGTTGTTCGCTTCCAAGGCTGGTGCGGATCCGGCCAAGGTTCGTCAGGCTCTGATGGGTGGTTTCGCTTCTTCCCGTATTCTGGAAGTTCACGGCGAACGCATGATCAAACGCACTTTCAACCCGGGCTTCAGAATCAATCTGCACCAGAAAGACCTGAACCTGGCTCTGCAAGGCGCAAAATCGCTGGGCATCTCCCTGCCGAATACCGCAACTGCTCAGGAATTGATGAACGCCTGTGCCGCAAACGGTTTGTCCGGCATGGACCATTCCGCCCTGTGCCGTGCAGTGGAAATCATGTCCGCGCACGAAATTGCCAAGGCTTGAGACCGGCATTTCGGTGATTTTATCCGGTGAAAGCGCCATGCTTTCACCGGGTCAATGTGACTTGAAGCCATCAAAGAGGATACGGAGTGAATTCGCTGCGAGGCGAATTTATCGAGCTTGTCCGATTTGATGGTTTTTTTATTCAGGATTGATTGTGATGACGCCTATCGAAAATCCCAGACAGTTTTTGCTTGACCTGTATTCCAGTGCGATTTCCGCAGTCAGTGCGGCGAAGTGTTTGCCGCAATTTTTGCCGAAACCCCAGCCGGGTGGCCGTACGATTGTGATCGGTGCGGGGAAGGGCGCCGCCGCCATGGCCAAAGCCGTTGAAGACCACTGGCACGGCGACCTTTCAGGACTGGTCGTGACACGGTACGAACATGGTCTTGAATGCAAGCATATCGAAGTGGTCGAAGCTTCGCATCCGGTGCCGGATGCAGCCGGCAGGGATGCCGCGAGACGCATGCTTGAAATGGTTCGCGGCCTGACGGAAAAGGATTTGGTGCTATGCCTGATTTCCGGAGGCGGTTCGGCATTGCTGGCGCTGCCGGCCAAAAACATCAGTCTTGAAGAAAAACAGCAAATCAATCGCCAGTTGTTGCGCAGCGGTGCAAGCATTTCGGAAATGAATTGCGTCCGGAAGCATTTGTCGGATATCAAGGGGGGGCGTCTGGCGTTGGCTTGCGCACCGGCCAAGGTTGTGACATTGATGATTTCCGATATTCCGGGGGATGACCCGGGCATTATCGCCAGCGGTCCGACATTGCCCGATCCGACGACATGCGAAGATGCGTTGGCGATTCTGGACAAGTACCAGATCGAGGTGCCGCAAAATGTACGCGAACATCTGGCATCCGGTGCGGGCGAAACGCCGAAGCCGGGAGATCCACGTTTTGCACGTAACGAAAGCCATATTATCGCGAATGCACAGGATGCACTGGAAGCGGCTGCCACGGTGGCGCGTGAAAACGGTGTGACGCCCTATATTCTGTCCGATTGTATCGAGGGCGAAGCGCGCGATATCGCGCTGATGCATGCCGCAATGGCCAGACAGGTCGTCGAGCGCAACCAGCCGTTTGCCAGACCGTGCGTCATCATATCGGGTGGAGAAACGACGGTGACGGTGCGTGGAAATGGACGCGGTGGCAGAAATGCGGAATTTCTGCTGAGTTTCGCCATCGCCATGGACGGACTGCCGGGTGTGTATGCGATTGCCTGCGACACGGATGGTATCGATGGTTCCGAAGACAATGCCGGCGCGGTTTATCTGCCGGATTCTGTCGCACGTGCCGGAGAAAAGGGAATACGTGCACGCAAAATGCTGGAAAACAACGACGGATACGGCTTTTTCAGCGCGCTTGACGATTTGGTCGTGACCGGACCGTCAAGAACGAATGTCAACGATTTTCGCGCCATACTGATTGTTTGAGAAAGGCAAAGAAAAAATTATGCGACGTCAACGTAAAGCAAAGATCGTAGCGACACTGGGACCTGCCAGTTCGACGAAGGAAATGATTCTGGCTTTGTTCGAGGCGGGTGTCGATGTGTTCCGTTTCAATTTCAGCCATGGCACGCAAGACGATCATCGTGCGCGTCATGAAGCGGTTCGTGAAGTGGAACGTCTGGTCGGACGACCGATTGCGATTCTGGCGGACCTTCAGGGACCGAAATTGCGTATCGGCAAGTTCGCCAGTGGCAAGGTGCAGTTGAAAACCGGCGCGGAATTCGTGTTCGACCGCGATACAGCCGAAGGAAACGAAAACCGTGTCAATCTGCCGCATCCCGAACTGTTTGGCGTGATGGAAGAAGGGCACTCCATATCGCTGGATGATGGCAAGCTCAGAATGAAAGTCATCAAGAGCACGCAGGATGAAATCCGTACCCGGGTTGTGACGGGTGGCCCGCTGTCTGACCGCAAGGGGGTCAATGTGCCCGATGTCGTTTTGCCGATACCGATTCTGACCGAAAAGGATCGGCGCGATCTGGAATTCGCCTTGTCGCTGGGGGTTGACTGGGTTGCGCTGTCGTTCGTGCAACGTCCTGAAGATCTTGTCGAGGCACGCCGGCTGATTGCCGGAAGGGCGGGATTGATGACTAAACTGGAAAAACCGGCTGCGCTGGATCATCTGGACGAAATCGTGAAAGCATCCGATTCCGTTATGGTCGCCCGCGGCGATCTGGGGGTCGAGTTGCCGCCGGAAAAAGTTCCGGGCGCACAGAAAAGGATATTGCGTGCCTGCCGTTTGTACGGAAAACCGAGTATCGTTGCGACCCAGATGCTGGAATCCATGATTGTCTCGCCGACTCCGACACGTGCGGAAGCATCCGATGTGGCCAGTGCGGTTTATGATGGCGCCGATGCCGTCATGCTCTCGGCAGAATCGGCAAGCGGTGCGTATCCGGTGCAGGCGGTTTCCATTATGGACCGTATTATCGGTGAAGTGGAAAGCGACCCGTTCTATCCGAAAATGATCAATGTACAGCACGAAATTTCCGTGCCGTCGAAAAGTGATGCGATTTGCTCGGCGTTGAAGACGGTTTCGCAAATGGTCGGTGCGGTGGTGAATGTGACCTATACCGATTCGGGCAATACCAGTTTGCGTGCGGCCCGTGAACGTCCGGTTGCGCCGATCCTGAGCATTACGCCGCATCTGTCGACGGCCAGACGGCTGGCACTTGCCTGGGGTGTGCATTCCACGGTGATCGACCATGATGTCAAGGATGTCGATGAAATGGTCGACGCAGCGTGCAGAACTGCATATTCGGAAGGGTTTGCGCAGGAAGGCGACCAGTTGGCGATTGTCGCGGGGATGCCCTTCGGGCAGCCCGGAACGACCAATCTGCTACGCGTTGCCGAAATCGGCAAGCAATGAAGCAAGTCGGCGGTAAAAATCGAACAGGGCCTTGGGGCCCTGTTTTTTTATGTGTATCGTATGGGCAAGTGATATTTTCGCGTAGCGATGAACAGGAGAACAGGCATGAAAGAGGAAAACTGGCATCTGGAAGAGGGGATGGCGGAAAGTATGAAGCTGACGGTATCGGAGGGGCAAACCGCCCGGTATCTGGGTAGCGGGAAAAGCGAGATTCTGGGGACACCGGCGCTGGTCGCGCTGATGGAAGCGGTTGCACAACGTATCGTGGAACAAGGCATACCACCGGAATATGAATCCATCGGGACAGGTATCGAGTTGCGGCACGATGCGATGACTCCTGTAGGTGCGGAAGTGGAAATCCGTGCGGTTTTGCAGCGGATAGAAGGCAAGGAATTGTCTTTTGAAATCAGCGCATCCGATGCGTCAGGAACGATTGCAAAAGGGCATCATAAACGCATTGTGAGCAGAACGGCTATCCTGAAAAGACTGCTGAGAAAGAAAGGGTAATGCAAAAATCAGCTTATATCATGCGGTTATCATGGACAGTTCGTGCCGAATATAAGAAGAGCGGACGTTGTCGCAAAGTGAAGATAAAAAATCTAATCTTGACCGAGGTCATGGTCAGCAAAAAATTGTTCTCGCACAATAGTCAGGCAATCAGGTAAAGAAGTTACGCGGACAGTAATTTTTTTACTGCTATTGGTAAGAGTGCATAGTCTAAAAACAAGCGGGGGCTAACATCCGCAGTGACAATGTTTGTAGTAATCATTAAAGGAGAGTAGATCTATGGCTACACAAGAAAGGTACCCTAATCGGTGGGTGCAGCTAATTCTTGGTATCATCTGTATGGCGACGGTCGCGAACTGTCAGTATGGCTGGACGTT
This sequence comes from Oxalobacter formigenes, assembly GCA_949290765.1. GTDB lineage: Bacteria > Pseudomonadota > Gammaproteobacteria > Burkholderiales > Burkholderiaceae_D > Oxalobacter > Oxalobacter formigenes_E. Next base: position 7,544 of record CASETG010000005.1, read on the forward strand.
GTTCGTTGCGCCGATCGAAGACAAGTATCACTGGGCCCGTACGGCTATTCAGTTGTCGTTTACCATCTTCCTGTTCTTTGAAACCTGGCTGGTGCCTATCGAAGGTTGGGCAGTGGATAAATTCGGTCCGCGTCCGGTCATTATCTTCGGTGCCATTCTGGTGACAATCGGGTGGATTATCTGTTCGTATGCATCCAGCCTGGGCGTTCTGTATTTCGCACAGGTTCTGACGGGTGCTGGTGCCGGTGCTGTTTACGGTACCTGTTCCGGTAACTCGCTGAAATGGTTCCCGGACAAACGTGGTCTGGCTGCCGGTGCAACCGCTGCAGGTTTCGGTGGTGGCGCTGCTATCACGGTTATTCCGGTCGCAAACATGATCAACACTTCCGGCTATGAACAGGCCTTCTTCGTCTTCGGTATCGTCCAGGGCATCATCATCACCGCTTGTGCACTGTTCATGCCTCGCGCAAAACTGCCACCGGGAACCAAGGCTGTTCCTCGCGTTATTTCTTCCAAGATGAACTTCACGCCGACCCAGATCGTCAGAGAACCGCTGTTCTGGCTCATCTATATCTGCTTCGTCGGTGTCGCATCCGGCGGTATCATGGCAACGGCTTCCTTCGGTCCTGTTTCCCGTGACTACGGTCTCGACAAGATTCCGGTTACCTGTCTGGGCGTCACCCTGCCGCTGCTGACGATGGCAATGTCTATCGACAACATCTGTAACGGCGCTACCCGTCCTATCATGGGTTACCTCTCCGACCGTTTCGGCCGTGAAAACCTGATGTTCGTCGTGTTCATGGGTGAAGCCGCTGCTCTGCTGGGTCTGGTCTTCTGGGGTCGTACACCGATCGGCTTCATGTTCTTTGCAGCCATGACGTTTGCATGCTGGGGTGAAATCTTCTCGCTGTTCCCGTCCATGTGTGCCGACACGTTCGGTAGCGCGAATGCTGCAGGTAACGCTGGTACGCTGTACACCGCAAAAGGTACTTCTTCCCTTATCGTTCCGCTGGCTGCCGGTCTGGCAAAAGGTGGTAACTGGAACCGTACCTTCATTCTGTCGGCATGTATCGCGGCCACCTGCTCGATCCTGGCGTTCTTCGTCCTGAAACCGTGGCGCAGACGCTTCATCGAAAACAACAACAAGATAATCGAAGCTCAGGAAGCAGCAGCTGCAAAAGCCTAAAGAATCCGTTGTTGGGAATATGGGAGTACCTGATACTCCCATATGAGGCAAATGAAAACGGCAACATTAATATGTTGCCGTTTTTTTATGATGACTCTGAAATCCGACGGAAAACAGCGTGCAAGACAGCAGTTTCCGGATACAGGGTTGTCTAGATTTTGCCCTGGTTCTTGAGGCGGCTTAATGTTTCGGGAGACAGATTAAGATAGGACGCCAGTTCTTTTTTCGGCATGCGGTCGAAAAGGTCAGGATGCTTTCTCAGGAAGCGATGCACCCTTCCTGGAGCGTCAAGCAGGTGCAGCGAAATGGTGTGGGACATGATGCTGCTCATGATGCGCATGACTTCCATTTCGAAGCGCTGCTTGAGAACGGGATGGGTTTCGATAAAGGCGACCCATTGAGGCATCGCAATACGTGCAATGCGTGCTTTTGTCACAGTGATGACACTAAAAGGGGCGGCCTTGTTGAACTTCCAGGATGCGTAGGTGGCTTCCATATAGCGTTCGCTGGTGAAGCGCAGGATCATTTCCTTGGCATGCTGGTTGGCGACAGAGCGTTTCAGGATGCCATCGAGAACGAAGATGACTTCCAGATCACGGTCTCCCTGATGCGTCAGACAGTCCCCCTTGGAATGATCGGAGATGTCGAGATGCGGTTCAAGTTCGGCCAGTTCGTTTTGGGAAAGCTCCTTCAGGATGCAATTTTGGGAAAGCTGCACGCGAATAATATTTTTCTCAGGATGATTTGCTATTAAGGCCATAGAATTTCCGCTTCAGTTTTGACGTAAAGTGACTAAAACGCCCGAAAAATATTGATGAAAGTCAAGAACTCCCGTTTGAATCTGGAAACTTGACTGTGGTCAAGAATATATCAGGAGTTGAGAAGCTATGATAGCTATTAGCTTAAATATTTGACGGGAAATTCAAGAATAACTGAAAAGTATTGTTTTTCCGCCAAATATTATAGGTCATTGGGTTTCATTCCCGAGGGGCCGCTTTTGGCAGTAAATGGCTTTTAGGGACAGTTGTAGTTTACAGCGACAATTAACCAATCACATTGGAGGAAGAGAAATATGGGTAGTAAAGCATTATCCGGAGTAAGAATTCTGGACATGACCCACGTACAGGCCGGCCCGACCTCGTCACAGCTGTTGGCATGGATGGGTGCGGACGTTATCAAATTCGAAAATCCTACCGGTGACATTACGCGTAAA
>CASETG010000006.1 GCA_949290765.1 Oxalobacter formigenes
AGCGCCAGATTGGCGCGGATGTCGTTGATCGAGTTGGATGCACGATCCAGCTCGGCGTTCAGCGCCGTGTGGTCGGTCTCGTTGCCGAAATCCTTGGCGAAGTCCTTTTCCCGGTTATAGGCTGGTGGTTGTGCCATACTGCTCCCCCTTCTGTCCTGTCGTTATGCACAAGGCGGGAACAGGCTTTCCCGTTCCCGCGCCCGCCCCCTTATCCGGCCGCCTGACGGCTTTTCGCGGTCTTCGCCGAAGCACCGGAGATCGCCTTGTCGAACGCGGCAGACCCCTTCTTGCCGAACACCTGCTCCATCCGTTCGACACCGTATTTGGCGCACAGGCGGTCATACTCATCCCCTCTGGCATCAAACGTCCCCGCCTGCGAACCGCAACCGGCCTCATCGACCCGCTTGCCCCCGGCATTGTGAACATTCTCCGCCCCGAAAATATCCTGCAAGACCGGCACTTCGTATTCCGGCACCATCACCGGCGTCACCGTATGGGCATCGCGGCGGATGCGAATGGCATAAATTGGCGTCATCTTCATTTTCTCCCTGAAAAAAATGGAAAACCGGCCGCCGGAGACCCGGCGGCACCCGAAAAAACCGCCCTCAGGCGATCGACATGACCGAATGCGCGTTCGCGCGCTTCATCACCAGCGCCAGACGCAAATTCACCATCTGGTACAAGGCCAGCACGTTATAGGGACGCGTCGGCGAAACGATATCCATCGTGTCGTCATGCAATTCCAGATACTTCGTATTGATGAAATAGCAACGCTTTTCCCAGGGAATCGACGGAGACTCCAGCGCATCGAGCTGCTCGAACTGCGGGTCCCAGATGATTTCCACGCCCTTGAAATACAGCCCCGTCGACGTGCCGGAACCCACCCCGGCGTCGAGCTTCTTGACCGCGCCCGCACCGGCATTGTTCGTCACCGTCACCGCATACTGGCGATACGCGTCGATGAACGCCGACCCCGCCAGAATGAAATCCGGGCTGCCCCCGTTGCGGATACACGCACGCCACTGCCCTTCCATGGCTGTCGCCAGCGCGCCATCCGTCGTCGAAGCGATCCCCGTCGCGGCATTGTTGCGCCAGTAAGCGGCGGTCGCGCGGTCGATACCGCCCACAACCCCCGTCTCCGGCGTCGTGGACACCAGCGCATCCAGCCCCGTGACGGCATCTTCGGAAGACGTCCCGTCGCGATGCAATTCCATGGAAAGTTTTTCGGAAAAACCGGTACGGAACGCTTCCGTCTGTTCCGCCAGCAAATTGAGCAACTGGTTCTTTTCGCTCACTTCCAGACGGTACGCACGGTGTCCCCCCTCGCGCACCTTGATCCCGTTGGCAAACAGCGTATCGTGCGCGATATAGAAACCGTCCACCGCGCGCCGCCAGGGGAAAGCCGCGTTTTCCACCGTATTGCGCTTGTTGAACGCCACCGGCTCCTCGCCATACGCCCATGCGAAATTGGAATCATGCGACTTGCGGATATTGACCGTCACATTCTGCTTGGCACCCGCGAAATCCTTGCGTTTGGCCATCAGCTTCTTGAGCAGCGGAATATCGACCGAAACCTGATCGACCGGCTCATTACGTAAATAATCGTCAAGCGTGGATTTGCCCAACGCCTGCAAATCTTCAGAAGAAATAGGCATCTGTCGCTCCTCATATGAAAGACACAAAACCTCTTTCACACCGGCGCGGGACGCAACCCCCGCATTGCGGCAGACCGTTGCCGGACGCGACCCCGGAAAACGGCGACTGGCGATCCGCCTTGTGCGCTACCGGGACGCGACCCCCGGCGATACAGCGACAAATTACGATGCAAAAACCCGTGCCGGAAAAAACCGGCTGCCGTCACGGGCATAGCCCCGTGACCAGCATCATCATACGCCCGCAAAACACGCCCGCCGGACATTTGGGGCACTTTCGTGACGTCCGTCCATCCACGCCCGCCCCTGTCCGCGAACGCGGCGACCGCCTTGACACGACAGGCGGGATTCATACAATACCCCGACATACCCGACGCACCCGATACCGCAATCCCCCGCGAAACCGGACACCCCGCGCGCAAACCACGCCCATACCCAAAAGGCAGGCAAAACCGCACCATGAAACAGGAACTGACAGAAAACGCCGGACTGCCGGCCCACATCCTCTGGACACTGGCCATCGTCGCCGGCGTCACCATCGCCAACCAGTACTACAACCAGCCCCTTTTGAACCTCATCCGGCAAGACCTTGCCGAAACCGGCTTCAGAACCAACGTCATCACCATGATGGCGCAAACCGGCTACGCCATCGGACTGCTGTTCATCGTCCCGCTGGGCGACCTGTGCCGCCGCCGGACAATCATCCTCACCAACTTCGTATTGCTGATCTTTTCCCTGTTCGCCATCGGCATCGCCTCGAACCTGCCCGTCATCTGGGCCGCCTCGCTCATCACCGGCGCCTGCTCCGTCATCCCGCAAATCTTCGTCCCCATCGCCTC
>CASETG010000007.1 GCA_949290765.1 Oxalobacter formigenes
ATGCAGGGATCTGTCCAGTTCATCGACGACGACCACCCCGCCGGACTCCAGCGCCGCCAGAAACACGCCCAGAAGCCCCGCCACGATTTGCGTGCCGCTGGACTCTTCCGTGCTGAAATCGAACTCGACTTCATTGCCCTGCGCATCCTGATGGAACGAACAAATCCTGTCCGTATTGAGAATGATACTGTCGCCTTCCTTCTGGAAACTCGTCAGCCGGCGCAAAAATTCGGGATCGACATCCAGATAATTGCGTTCATGCGTATCCCGTTCGAGCCGCATGCGCTTGCGATGCAACTCCATCCGGCAAATATGGATATCGAGATTTTCCAGCAACCCCGTAATCCGTGCGAACGCGTTTTTCATCGGATCCGGATCGTCGGCCTTTTCCAACGCCGACGCGAGCAAATCCACGCCACGCGAAATGTGGATCGCATTGTCCCCCAGAACAATGATCCCCTCGTTGAAAAAATCGAATACCGCCGTCACCAGCGGATTGAGGCCGGGATAACGCTTGCCGATGACCGACAGGAAAGACGCCGTCTGCTTGCGCTGCGGCGTACTGCATTCCACACGGAAAATTTCCTGCAACCGTTCGACCGGATAGGACGTGGTCGCCAGCTTGCCGAACACCGGTTCCTCGCGCCCCACCGCAAACAGCAATTCGCCATCGGCAGAGAGCGATTCTTTCAAGAACTCATCCCGGTCATACTCGATGGCATACACGAAACGGTGCCCCTGCCGGACAATCGTCGCGGAAAACGACGTCGTGCGCAATTCCGGATGCAACTTGTCGGGACGGAACTTGCCCTGCACCCCGGACACGGCGCAATCGCGGAACGCCCCCAGCGCCATCAGGACATTGGATTTGCCCGATGCATTCGAGCCATACAGCGCCAGTACAGGCACCAGCCGCTCATGCCGCACCGGTTCGATGAAAAACACCCTGTCGGAATCCCTGAAACCGGCCGGCGCCCGCTTTTCGGAAAAAGCGAAACTGACCGTCATATCCAGAATGGAACGGAAATTGCGAATCGTCAGCGAAGACAGCATACACCCCCCCTTTCAGACGCCATACACCGGAAAACGGCACGGACAATATCCGCCAGTATAACCGATGCCCGCCTGACGTCGCGCCCTTTGCCGGACACGCCATACCCCGGCACACAGCTGCCGCCCCGACATTTCAATAAAACAGAACAAACATTATCGTTTTATTTGATTTATGCGAAGCAAAACGTCACGTAAGATGAAACCGTCGTAGGGAAAGTTGCCGCAACCTGCAGGGGGAAAGCGGAGTATGCGACAAAATGCTTGCCCGGCGGCACAGCAACACACTCCTTCTTCATCAAGCCCCGTTTCACCGGGGCTTTTTTTTATCCGCACCCGCCTCATGGCAACCGCCATACAACACCCCTGCATCGGACTCTCTACGTTCCGCGCCATCGTCGCGCACTGCGTCACACTGCGTCATCGTCGCTGCGGTTCTCGCGACATGCCCGCGCATACACGCCTCCGGCGAGGGCAAACACAGCGGAAAATCGCCCGTTCATGTCATCGCACACACTCGCCGTCAAGCCTTGTCACCTTGCGACCACGAAAAAATATCCCTTTCCGACAGCCGTCCGGACACTTTCCGGGAGCTTTTCAGAGGGAAATTCCAAAACTTCGATAAATCCGAACAAATAATCCTATTTTTTGTTGTTTATTTGAAGGGTAAGGTTGCGTACAATGACAATCATTGAGACGTTGATGAATAGCCATAGATTCAGAAACGCACTCTTTACCAAAAATGCATCTACTCTCTCCGAAAAGCCCCTCTTGCCAAGGGGCTTTTTTATTACCGTCCATTTCCTGATATCCGTATCGGCCATACCGGGGCAAGTCACTGTTTCGTCAGGCTTTCCGCGGCGATTTCCCCTGCACGTATCCCGACTGCGCGAAATCGTCCGCCGTTTGCCGCCGCGCCAGGACCGCCCCTGGCACACCGCTCGCGTCCCGCGCGAAACGGCGCGCCAGTCCGGTTTTCACGCCGGATGCGCCTTGCTTTCAGGATATTCCGTTTTTATTACGCTATTTTCGGAAAGCGCACCGAAAAACGGAAGAACGCCTGAAAAAGACACTCCGGCGAGACGCGCCCTAGCCCAGACGAAAGCCTTCGCTGCTGTACAGGCCGTCGTCCTTGAGGCGTTGCACCTGTTCGTCCGAAAGAGGCACTTCGATAGAGTCGATCATGATCATCAACGGTCCCGGGCCATCCCCCGTATCCATCGCCTCGATATACAAGGTTTTGTCCTTCACATAAAATCCCAGCGCATCTTCCGGCACCTCGATGCCGAGCGCTTCCAGTTTCTTTTTCGATACGAACTGATCGCCGAGCTGATCCGCTTCACGCATAGTCACTCCTGTCGGTGTTGTTTGAGATGCGCTATTGTACAGGCAAATCCGGCGTTTTCCGTGACGTGCCGGACATCCTCTCCCGAACCGCCTGCATCCGCCCCTTGCACATGCAGGCGGCACTTTTCGCCGTTTTGGGGTAAAGTAACCAAATTGACACTGACAAAAAAACCCCCTCTTTCCCCCACCCACGGAGGTTTTGCATGAACCGCAGCGCACGGTTGACCGGCCGCATGCCGGAAAATATTCTCGACGACATCGCACGCCCGTTCGCGGGCGACCTGCTGGAACGCACACGGCTTTCCGACAGGCTCACCACCTATATCGACCGGCTCAGGGAAGGTGCCGTCATCGCCATCGACGCTTCATGGGGCGAAGGCAAAACATGGTTCGCCCGCCACTGGGCAGCCAGCCTGCAACGCACAGGCCACCCGGTCGCCTATCTGGACGCCTTTTGCCAGAACGACGAACTCGACCCGTTTTTCATCCTCGCCGCCGAACTCGCGCTCCTGCTCGATGACGGACAGGGAACCGGCGACACCATCCGCGGCGAAGCCGCGCGCCTGATGAACGCGCTGGTTCCCCTCACGGGGCGTCTTGCCGCGCTCAAAACCGTCGCATTGCAGGCATCGGGGACGCCCCTGCACGATCCCGCGGCGGGCAAGGCCTCGTTCAGAACCGCCAGCGAAGATACCGAAAACTGGATAGAAAACCGGCTCAGGGCCTACCCGTCTGAAAAAGCCCTGTTCGCCAATTTCCGGCAATCGCTCGGACGCATCGTCGCCGCCAGCGGCAAACCCGTCGTCATCGTCCTTGACGAACTCGACCGGTGCCGCCCGTCGTTCGCCATCCGTTTTCTGGAGCGCATCCGGCACTATTTCGACATGCCCAATCTGGTTTTCGTTCTGCCGGTGACCCGCGTACAGCTCTACGAAGCCGTCAAAAGCGTGTACGGCCCCGATACCGATGCCGGCGCCTACCTGCACAAATTCGTCAGCTTTTTCCTGACCCTGCCCGTATTCCCGCCGAACGATCCGTCCCGTCTGGCGCATGTGCGCGCCTTCATCGCCGCCACCTTCACGCGGCACGGCATGGATGCCGCCGAAAAAAAACGGCAGCGCTTCACCGAACTGATGACCGCATGGGCAGCGCTGGTTCCGCTTTCCCTTCAGGAAGTCGAACGCGCCACCACCTTCTATATCCTCTCGGACGAACCGCCCGAACCCGGCATCGCCACCTTCCTGATCGTTCTGAAAATCCGCAAGCCCGAATGGCTCAAACCACTTCTGGAAAACGACCGCCAGGCGCTTTCGGGCCTCTCGCAAGGCTTTCTCGCGAAAATCGTCGCAGACAGCCAGAAACTGCCCATGTCGCCGGACAGATACTTCAATGCGCTCAAAACCTTTTTCGACAGCGAAACCAGCAACCGCATGCAAGACCGCGAAGTCATCACCCGGTTCCAGAACGATGTCCTCGACCCCAATTCGTTTTATATCGAATCGCTTGAGGAAATCGCCTACCTGATCCGCATGATCGCCGGCAATCTCGACATGAACATCACCGGATAGCGCCATCGCGCGACTGCACCGGAAACGCACGAAAACGCCGCCGGAAGGCGTCATTTTCACGCAAATGACGCCTTTTCACTGAAAGTTGTCCACAAACGGCAGACCTCTGGCCTATGCCGCGTCCGGCCCCAGACAATGCACCGCATAGTGCGTCACACCGCCGGATGCGGCGCCTTGCAGCACCTTCACGGCGAAGCGGTAACCGTCATGCACCCCTTCGGCTTCGCCGGCGGTTTTCAGACGCGCCGGAAAATCCGCGCCGAACACATCCGCCAGCGCCGCATCGCCTTCCAGCACGCAATCGGCATACGTCACGTCCTCCGCATCGAGTTCCAGCGATTCCTGATCCCCCGTCAGGGAAAAGCACATCGAAATTTCCAGACACGGCAGACCGCCGTGAATCTTCATCTGGCTTTCCGCCATGCCCACATAAGCCGCCACCGTCTCGTCGCTGACACGTCCGGCAAGATTTTCGCGGACAAACGCCCCGATCGTCCGCTTTCCGGTTTCACTGATGATTTTCTGCATGCTCGTCATTCCGTTCATGAATACATGCGGCCGATGCCGCCCCGAAAGGAAATCATACAATCATTTCCGCGCGGCGCGCAAAAAACGGGCAACGCCATCCCACGGCACGCCTGTCAGGGCTTCCCTCATGGTTATCCACGCAGTTATCCACAGAAAAGGCGGACAATCGCACAACGCCCCGCAAGAGACGATACAGGCACCGCAAGACGGGCCCGACCGTGAAACAAAAACAATTATGTGTTTAAATGTTACAAAAATGTCCAATCGTGTCGGGAAACGGTACACTTCGCAGACCGCTCCGCACACACGGACACCAACCTGACCGCCCGCACGCCAGATGCGGGACATCGGACTCATGAAAAAGAAACCGGACATCCTAGCCAGACTGTTCCTTTTCCTGCTGGCCTGCCTGTTCGCCGGCTCTTTCGCAGCAGCCCAGGAAAACACAAACCGCGCGGCACACACCATCCGCGCCGGTTTCCCCGTCATCGCCGGTTTCGGACACATCAACGAAGACGGGACATACAGCGGCTACAACTACGACTATCTCCAGAAGCTCGCCCAGCATACCGGCTGGAAATACGAATTCGTTCCCTGCACATGGGACGAATGCATCCGGATGCTCGACAACGGCGAGATCGACCTGCTCGGCGGCATCCAGCGCACACCGGCACGCGAAAAACAGTTCCGTTTCGCCGAGCTGGAGTCTTTCCTCAACTACAACGTCCTGCTGGCACGCGCCAACGACCAGCGCTTTCAGGACAAAAACCTGGACGAACTCGGCACGCTCACCATCGGCGCCCTCAAGGGCCGCTATGAAACTGTCCTGTTCCGCAAATACGCGAAACGCTACCATATCCGCTACCGTCTGCGGACCTACGATTCCCCCGCAGACATGCAGCGCGCCATGGAAAACGGCGAAATCGACATTCTGCTCAGCAGCTCCATCAGCAAGGTCAACGGCATGCGCATTCTGGCGACTTTCGCGCCGTCGCCGCTGTTTTACGCCGTCAGGAAAGACAACAAGAAACTGCTCGACGAACTCGACATGGCGCAATCCATTCTCAAAAGCCATGACCCGTTCTTCGACTTCCGGCTTTACGAAAAGCACTACGGTTTCAACGAAACCAACCTGCCGACTTTGACCCGTGCCGAGCGCGACGCCCTGAAAAAAAACCCCGTGCTGCGCATCGGCTGCATCGAAGGCTGGCGCCCCTTTTCATACAGCGGACATGAAGGCATCGTCACCGACATGCTCACCTACATCGCCAGCCATACCGGCCTTGACATCCAGTACATCGATCTGCCCTCGCATGAAGCGGCCTACCAGAAACTGCAAGACGGCGAAATCGACGCGGTGGGTTTCGCCGAAACCGACAACAGCGTGATCGCCCTGCGCAACCTCAAGCCCACGACCGCTTTCCTCCAGGTGCCCGTCGTGCGCGTCGCCATGGCAAGCCGCGCCGCCTCGACCCCGATCGACCGCGTCGCCCTGACCCATTACGCCAACGACCACCTGCTCGACGAACTGCGCAAGCAACACCCCAATATCGAGATCGTGTACAAGGATTCGCCGCACCAGATATTCGATGCGCTCATCTCCGGAGAAATCGACGCCGGCTACGTCAACGTATACAGCGCCAACGCCCTCATGTCATGGCCGGAATACTCGTCGCTGGCGCTGAGCGAGACCGCGCCCCACACCGCGGAATTTTCCGTCGTGTTCGCCCCCGGCATCAACACGCAAATCATCAGCGTCTTCAACAAATACATCCGCCAGCTGCGCAACTACAAGCTGCACGAGTTCACCATCACGCACATCGCGCGGCAACCCAAGCGCAACCTGTTCACCCTCATCCGCGAACGGCCGGCGCTCGCTTTCTACGGATTCGCCTGTATCCTCATTTTGACCGTCGGATTCTTCACCAGTCTCATCATCATCCGGAACCGCGCCCACAAACGGATCACCGGCCTGCTCTTTTTCGACCAGCTCACCGGCCTGCCCAACCTCGTGCGCTTCTCGCAGGACGCGACCCGCCTGCTCCAGCACCCGGTCGCCGGCAAGCAATACAGCCTCGTCTATATCAACATCAACAATTTCAAGTACATCAACGACATCCACGACTTCAGCAAAGGCAACGACCTGTTGCGTACCGTCGCCGGACGGCTCAAGACCTTCATCCATCCGGAACGCGGCGAAATGGTCTGCCGCCAGTCAGCCGACCATTTCATTCTCTTGCTGGCCTCGCCGGACCAAACGTCGCTTCGGCAACGCATCGACGAACTGAACACGGAACTGACCGGCCTGAACCGCGCCGCCGGCAACTACCACGTCACCTTCAGCTGCGGCATATACCAGCTCCGGCCGGGCGACACCATCGACGCCGCCATCAACTACGCCCATTACGCCCAGTTCTCCAAGAGCAAGGCGAGCTACAACACCTATACATGGTTCGACAACCAGACCATCGCCCATATCCGCGACAACCGCCGCATCGAACAGGAAATGAACCAGGCGCTGGCCAACGGGCAATTCGTCCCCTATTTCCAGCCCAAAGTCGACATGAAAACCGGCGCCATCGTCGGCGCGGAAGCGCTGGCACGCTGGATCACCCCCGAACACGGCATCATTTCCCCGGAACGCTTCATCGATTTGTTCGAGAAAAACAACTTCATCATCCAGCTTGACCTGTCCATCTTCGAGCAGACCTGCCGCATCCTCAAAAAACGGCAGGACGAAGGCAAGGCCGTCCTGCCGGTATCGTGCAACTTCTCGCACAACCATTTCACCGACCTGTCGCTGCCCGGCAAACTCACCGAAATCGCAAGGCGCTACGGCATCACCACCGCGCTGCTCGACATCGAAATCACCGAAACCAGCGTCATCAACGACATCGACACCGTCATCGAAGCCACACGGCAACTGCGGCACAGCGGCTTCAAAATCTCGCTGGACGACTTCGGTGTCGGCTACTCATCCGTCAACCTGCTTTGCCAGATCGACGTGGACACCATCAAGATCGACAAAAGCTTTCTGGAACACGCCTCGATACTGCCCTGC
>CASETG010000008.1 GCA_949290765.1 Oxalobacter formigenes
TATCTCGCCCGGCCATTCGGCCAGAACCCCTAGCATTCTGATGAAATTTACTACATTCGGGCCATTATAACGTCATCTTTCGAGTTCGTCCCCGTTATCGTCCATTATAATAGACGCTTTATTGGATTTTAGCAAAACTGAATCAGATCATGGAATTAGCCAAGTCTTTCGACCCAGCCGAAATTGAGAAACACTGGCGTGAGGAATGGGAAAAACGCGGATATTTCCGCGCTTCGCTCGACGAAAACAAACCTTCTTTCGCCATTCAGCTCCCGCCGCCCAATGTCACGGGCACCCTGCACATGGGACACGCCTTCAACCAGACCATCATGGACGGTCTGGTACGTTACCACCGCATGCGCGGTTTCAATACGGCATGGATTCCCGGAACCGACCATGCAGGTATCGCCACGCAAATCGTCGTCGAACGCCAGCTCGATGCACAAAAAATCTCGCGACACGATCTCGGTCGTGAAAAATTTCTGGAAAAAGTCTGGGAATGGAAAGAAAAGTCCGGCTCGACCATCACAGGCCAGATGCGTCGCATGGGAACTTCGCCCGACTGGGATCGCGAATACTTCACCATGGACGCGACACGCTCGAAAACCGTCACCGAAGTTTTCGTCCGCCTGTATGAAGAAGGCCTGATCTACCGCGGCAAACGTCTGGTCAACTGGGACCCCGTTTTGGGCACCGCCGTATCCGATCTGGAAGTCATTTCGGAAGAAGAAAACGGTTCGATGTGGCATATCCGCTATCCGTTCGCCGAAGGCACGGGATCTCTGACGGTCGCTACCACACGACCGGAAACCATGCTTGGTGACGTGGCTGTCGCCGTCAATCCCCAAGATGAACGCTATGCCGCACTCATCGGCAAAATGCTGCGCCTGCCACTGACCGACCGCCTGATTCCGGTCATCGCCGATGATTATGTCGATCGCGAATTCGGAACCGGCTGCGTCAAGATCACGCCGGCACACGACTTCAACGACTATGCCGTCGGCAGCCGTCACGGTCTGGAACCGATCAATATTTTTACGCTCGACGCGAAAATCAACGACAACGCACCGGAAAAATACCGCGGCATGGATCGTTTCGCCGCCCGCAAGGCGATTGTCGCGGATCTTCAGGAACAGGGACTGCTCGAATCCATACAGCCGCACAAGCTGATGGTGCCTCGCGGCGACAGAACCGGTGTCGTAATCGAGCCGATGCTCACCGACCAGTGGTTCGTCGCCATGAGCAAACCCGCGCCGGAAAACACGTTCTTCCCGGGAAAATCCCTTGCGGAAGTGGCACTCGAAAAAGTCTCCAACGGTGAAATCCGTTTCATGCCGGAAAACTGGACCAATACCTACAACCAGTGGCTGAACAACATTCAGGACTGGTGTATTTCCAGGCAACTCTGGTGGGGCCACCAGATTCCGGCATGGTACGATGAAGACGGCAATATCTATGTCGCACGCAGTGAGGACGAGGCACGCGCCAAGGCCGGCGACAAACCGATTCACCGCGATCCTGACGTACTCGACACCTGGTTCTCGTCGGCGCTCGTTCCCTTCTCGACCGTCGGCTGGCCCGAAAACACACCCGAATACCGGATGTTCCTGCCATCGTCCGTACTGGTCACCGGTTTCGACATCATTTTCTTCTGGGTCGCCAGAATGGTGATGATGACCCTGCATTTCACCGGCAAGGTTCCCTTCAGAACCGTCTATGTGCATGGTCTGGTCCGCGATGCCAACGGCCAGAAAATGTCCAAATCCAAGGGCAACACCTTGAACCCGATCGACCGGATAGACGGCATCGACGTGGATTCGCTCGTCAAACAGCGCACATTCGGTCTGATGAATCCGAAACAGGCCGACTCCATCGCCAAGGCAACCCGCAAGGAATTCGGGAAAGGGATTCCGGCCTTCGGTACCGACGCCCTCCGGTTCACCATGGCCAGCTATGCGTCGCTGGGTCGAAACATCAATTTCGATCTGAACCGCTGCGAAGGCTATCGCAATTTCTGCAACAAACTCTGGAACGCCACCCGTTTCGTCCTGATGAACACGGAAGGCCAAGACTGCGGATTTTCCGGCGGCGACATGAATTTCTCGCTGGCCGACCGCTGGATCGAATCCGAATTCCAGCGCGCTGCCGCCGAAGTGGAAAAAGGTTTTGCCGAATACCGCTTCGACAATATCGCATCGGCCATTTACCGGTTTGTCTGGGATGAATATTGCGACTGGTATGTCGAAATGGCCAAAGTCCAGATTCAGGAAGGCGATGCCGCACAACAGCGCGCGACACGCCGTACCCTTTTGTCCATTCTGGAAAAAACCTTGCGGCTTGCCCACCCGGTCATTCCGTTCATCACCGAAGAACTCTGGCAGAAAGTCGCACCGCTGGCAGGAATCGCCGTATCCGATGGCGATACCCTGATGTTGCAGTCCTATCCTGTACCCGATACCGCGAAAATGGATGAAACGGCCGACCGGTGGATGGCACAATGCAAGGCGCTGGTCGATGCATGCCGCAATCTGCGTGGAGAAATGCAACTCTCACCGGCAAAACGGGTTCCGCTTTTCATGGAATCAGCCAAACAGCATGCCGGCGAACTGGGCGCTTTCATTCCGCATCTGAAAGCACTGGGCAAACTGTCGGAAGTCTCGATCGAAGACACCTTGCCCAAGTCGCCTGCACCGGTATCCATCGTCGGCGACGTCCGCCTCATGCTGAAAGTCGAAATCGACGTGGCGGCGGAACGTGAACGACTTTCGAAAGAAATCGCCAAGGTCGAAAACGATATCGCCAAGATCAATGCCAAACTGTCCAACGAAAATTTCGTTGCGAAAGCACCTGAAAAAGTCGTTGCGACAGAACGTGAACGGCTTGCCGGTTTCTCGTCCGTTCTGGACAAACTCAAAGACCAGCTATCCAAACTGGAATCGCTGTAAGCCACGCGACAAAAAACCCCTTGTCCCGCAAAGGACAAGGGGTTTTTTGTCAATCATGACAAACCGTTTTCAGTCACCGGCAAACGCTTCTGCCGTTGCAGCACCTCTGCGCGCCGCTCTTTACAGCACCCGCCCTGCGTAATCACGCGCGAACTGCCATGCTGTCCTGCCGGAACGCGAACCGCGATGCAGCGCCCATTGCAAGGCCTCCTGTTCAGCCTGTGCGATTTGCTGTTCCGAACAGCCGAAAGCACGCAACCAGTGTGCGGTAATGAACAGATATTCATCCTGACTGTACGGATAAAACGACAACCAGAGACCGAACCGGTCGGAAAACGAAATTTTTTCCTCGACCGTCTCGCTTGGATGCAGATCGCCATCATCACTACGGCTGTATCCGTCATTGTCGGACATTTTTTCCGGCAGCAAATGCCGTCTGTTCGATGTGGCGTAAATCAGGATATTGTCCGGCTGCGCCGCCACACTGCCATCCAGTGCCACTTTCAGGGCCTTGTAGCTGCTGTCCCCCTCATCGAACGACAGATCGTCGCAATACAGGATGAAATGCTCCGGACGTGACGCGATCAGGTCGGAAATTTCATCCAGATCGATCAAATCGTTCTTGTCCACCTCGATCAGCCTCAGGCCCTGTTCCGAAAATTCATTCAGACAGGCCTTGACCAGCGACGACTTGCCCGTTCCCCTTGCGCCTGTCAGCAAGACATTGTTGGCCGGTTTCCCCTGCAGGAACTGGCGGGTATTCTGTTCCAGCAAAGCCTTCTGGCGCTCGACGAAAAACAGGTCGGGCAATGAAATAGGTGAAATATGGGCAATCGGCGTCAGCATGCCACGACCGTTCTTGCGACGCCAGCGGAAAGCGGCTGTCGGAGACTGCCAGTCGATCGCCGTCGCGCCTTGTGCGGGCAACAACTCTTCAATACGTGTCAGAAGCGATTCCGCACGTGTCAGAAACTGTTCGAGTGATGTCATCAGGAGCGGTAATCGGCGTTGATGGAAACATAATCATGCGACAAGTCGCACGTCCAGATGGTCGCGGACGCATTGCCTCTTGCCAGCGTGATCCTGACCAGAATTTCTTTCTGCTTCATGACGCGTTGTCCGTCCTCTTCCAGATAATCCGGATTTCTTCCTCCATCTCTGGCGACCCAGACATCATCCAGATACAGATTCAGTTTGCCGACATCCAGATCCTCGATACCGGCATAGCCGATAGCCGCCAGAATTCTGCCCAGATTCGGGTCAGACGCGAAAAATGCGGTTTTGACCAGTGGCGAATGGGCGACGGAATAAGCGATTTGCCGACATTCTTCTTCCGTCTTGCCTTCCTCGACGGTAATCGTGATGAACTTGGATGCGCCTTCACCGTCACGGATGATTTTCTGGGACAATTCCTGCGCCAGAGCGGTCACGGCTTCCAGCAGCGCCTCATAGGCGGCGGAATGCGTGTCCGTAATACCGACATCCACCTGGGCTGTCGCCATCAGAATCAGCGAGTCGTTCGTCGAGGTATCGCCATCGACCGTAATGCAGTTGAACGACTTGTCGACTGCCGATTTGAGCATGGCTTCCAGAACATCCTGCGGAACGGCGGCATCGGTCGCCATGAACCCCAGCATCGTCGCCATATTCGGATGTATCATGCCGGCGCCCTTGCAAATACCGGTCAGCGTCACCTTCTTGCCGCCGATTTCGACAACACGCGAAGCCGCTTTCGGAATCGTATCCGTCGTCATGATCGCTTCGGCGGCATTGAACCAGTTATCCGATTTCAGGTCTTTCACTGCGGCGGGCAAACCTGCCAGAATCCGGTCCACAGGCAACGGTTCGAGAATGACGCCGGTCGAAAACGGCAATACCTGTTCAGCATCGCATCCCATCAGTTCCGCCAGGGCGGCGCTGGTTTGCAAGGCATCGCGATAACCTGTTTCACCGGTACCGGCATTGGCGTTGCCGGTATTGACCATCAACGCACGGATTTTCTTGCCGGTTTTGCGCACGTTTTCCAGATTGGACTGGCAAATCCGGACAGGCGCGGCACAAAAACGGTTTTTGGTAAACACACCGGCCACCGTCGCGGAGTCGCACAACCGCATGACCAACAGATCCTTGCGGTTTTCTTTCTTGATATTGGCACAGGTATAACCCAGTTCCAGTCCGGCAACAGGTTTCAGTTCCGAGGCGACCGGAACAGACAAATTGACAGCCATATTATCCTACCCACTTCAGGTTAACGATCCACTTTTCTTTCGCATGTTCCGTCTAGTCCAGACGGCCATGGCAATGCTTGTATTTCTTGCCGCTACCACACGGACAAGGCTCGTTACGGCCCACCTTGGGCACCGCATTGACCACTGTTTTCGGTGCCGCCGTATTGCCCGCACCGCTTTCATCATTCTCTTCGGAAGCCATGCCGCTATCCGGTTCAGGGCGATGGTAGTCCATGTCCGTCACTTGCGATTCGGCCTGCTGTGCAGCGGCCATTTCCACTTCCTCGCGTGTACGAATCCGCACCAGCACCAGCACCCGTGTCACGTCATTGCGGATCATGTCCAGCATCTGGCTGAACAGCTGGAAGGCTTCACGCTTGTATTCCTGCTTCGGATTTTTCTGCGCGTAGCCTCGCAAATGAATGCCCTGACGCAGATAATCCAGTGCCGCCAGATGTTCACGCCAGTAGGTATCCATGCTTTGCAACACGACACTGCGTTCGTATTCGGTAAACGCTTCCTTGCCGACCAGATCGATTTTCGCCTGATACATCGTATCGACCGTTTCGAGAATGTGCGCCAGCATATCCTCGTCCGTAAGCGTCTTCGATTCTTCCAGCATCTGTTTCAGCGGGATATCCAGCTTCCACTGATTCTGCAATTCCTTTTCAAGCCCGTCGATATCCCATTGTTCCTCTACCGACTCTTCCGGGACATACGCCCTGAACAAATCGGTAAACGTACCATGACGCAGCGACGTAATCAGCTCGGTCAAATCCTTCTGCTCCAGCAATTCGTTACGTTGCTGGTAAATGACCTTGCGCTGGTCATTGGCGACATCGTCATATTCCAGAAGCTGTTTGCGCATATCGAAGTTGCGGCCTTCGACCTTGCGTTGCGCCGATTCGATGGAACGGGTCACGATACCGGACTCGATCGGTTCGCCTTCAGGCATCTTCAGGCGCTCCATGATCGAACGCATCTTATCTCCCGCGAAAATCCTCAGCAACGGATCGTCCAGCGACAGATAAAAGCGCGATGAACCCGGATCGCCCTGACGTGCGGAACGTCCACGCAGCTGGTTGTCGACGCGACGCGACTCATGCCGCTCGGTACCGATAATATGCAAGCCGCCCTGCGCCACGACGAAGTCATGCAGCGACTGCCATTCGTTGCGCAATTTTGATATCTGGGCCGTTTTCTGTTCTTCAGGAATGGAGTCATCGGCCTCGATGAACTCGATTTGTTTCTCGACATTGCCGCCCAGAACGATATCGGTACCGCGACCTGCCATATTGGTCGCGATGGTAATCATCTTCGGACGTCCCGCCTGCGCCACGATTTCCGCCTCGCGGGCATGCTGCTTGGCGTTCAGGACATTGTGCGGCAAACCGGCCTTGGTCAGGATACCGGAGAGCAATTCGGAATTTTCAATGGAAGTCGTACCGACAAGCACCGGCTGGCCTCGCTCATAGCACTCCTTGATATCCTTGAGCATGGCAGCATATTTTTCGTTGGCCGACTTGTACACCTGATCCTGACGGTCCAGCCGCTGGTTCGGCTTGTTCGGCGGGATGACGACCGTTTCCAGACCATAGATTTCCTGGAATTCATAGGCTTCCGTATCGGCGGTACCCGTCATGCCGGACAGTTTCTCGTACATGCGGAAGTAATTCTGGAAAGTGATCGAAGCCAGCGTCTGGTTTTCGTTCTGGATCTTGACGCCTTCCTTGGCTTCGACGGCCTGATGCAGACCATCCGACCAGCGGCGACCTTCCATGAGCCGGCCGGTGAATTCGTCCACGATGATGACTTGCCCATCCTGCACCACATAATGCTGGTCACGATGGAACAGGACATTGGCACGCAGTGCGGCATACAGATGATGCACCAGAATGATGTTGCCCGCGTCATAAAGCGACGCACCTTCCGGCAACAGCCCCATGCTGGTCAGGATTTTTTCGGCTTTTTCATACCCGGCATCCGTCAGATAAACCTGATTGGTCTTTTCATCCTTGGTATAGTCGCCCGGAACCTCGATCTTGCCCTTGCCATCCCGCGTTTCCTCGCCGATCTGCAAGGTCAGCATCTTGGGAATGGCATTGAGCTTGTAATACAGGTCGTTGTTGTTTTCCGACTGGCCTGAAATGATCAGCGGCGTTCTGGCTTCGTCGATCAGAATGGAGTCCACTTCGTCCACGATGGCATATACCAGACCACGCTGCACACGGTCGGCCACATCGTAAACCATGTTGTCGCGCAAGTAGTCGAAACCGAATTCGTTGTTGGTTCCGTAGGTGATATCCGCAGCATAGGCAGCCTGCTTGGCCGCATGATCCATCGTCGCCAGATTGACGCCGGTAGTCAAACCCAGCCAGCCATACAGACGGGACATCCATTCCGCGTCACGCTGCGCCAGATAATCGTTGACCGTCACGACATGCACGCCCTTGCCCGTCAGACCGTTCAGATAGGCCGGCAAGGTCGCTACCAGCGTTTTACCTTCACCTGTGGCCATGTCGGCGATTTTGCCGTAATGCAGCGCCATGCCGCCGATCAGCTGCACATCATACGGCCGCATCCTGAGCACACGCTTGCTGGCCTCACGGCACACCGCAAACGCTTCCGGCAAAATGCTGTCGAGAGACTCGCCGCCTGCAAGGCGTTCCTTGAATTCCGGGGTTTTCGCTTTCAGTTCGGCGTCGGTCATTTTTTCCAGAACCGGCTCGAACGCATTGATTTTGGCTACGGTTTTACCGTATTGCTTCAGCAGCCGCGAATTGCGGCTGCCAAAAAGAGTCGTCAATATGGACATGTTACATTCTTGAAATTGGGCAGTATCATCGACTGCATTGGCATTGTCCCTGATAATATATCAGGGCGCACTTGGTTAAGGCACATTTTAGCATGCCATTTTCCGTCAATCGCGCAACTTGCGCATCTTGACTCCGTTTTGGACAAAGCCCGTCCTGATTGGTCATCGCCGGCATTCATAGTGTTGTTTTGCCATGCACATTCAGGCTGCGAGGTCTGTACAATCCGTTATACTGGTCGCTGCAATACGTCATGCCGTCCCTATTGAACCGACCTCATGAAAACAAAAGACCAACCGTCCACCGCAATGGACTATCTCGGCTCGCACGGCAAGATAGCCGCATTGATGCAAACGGCACAGGAACTCTCAGCCATACAAAAAGACTGCGCGCATCTTCTTCCTGCTTTCTTTGCGGGCTGTCAGGTGATGCGGCTGGAAGAGGGCATCTTGCATATCGGCGTTCCCAACCAGGCTGTCGCCGCGAGATTGCGGCAACAGATACCTGCACTGCAAAACAGGCTCGGTGCAAAAGGCTGGCCAGTCAGCGTCATTCGTCTGAAAATCCTCTTGCCGCGCCACCGGTCCGCAGCGGTACAGACGCCCGACAAGAACGACTTGCCCGAGACGGCTTATATCTCTTTTCTGGAACTGTATGAAAAACTGGAATCGGACGGAGACGACTCGCCGCTGTCACAGTCCCTGAAACAACTGCTCATGCGGCACCGGAGGACATAGCGGGAAAACACCCGTCGCTCACGCCTCAGGCAGGCATCCACTCCAGCGTCGATTGCTCGAACAACGAATTCGGCGCTTCTTCCTGTGTGGTAAAGGTCACGATTTCATAGGCATCGGGCTGCGCCAGCAAGGCGCGTATCAACTGGTTGTTCAGTGCATGTCCCGACTTGTGCGCCGTATAGGAAGCCAGCAGCGGATAACCGATATTGTACAAATCGCCGATGGCATCCAGAATCTTGTGGCGGACGAATTCATCATCGTAACGCAACGCCTGTGCATTCAGAATCCGGTATTCATCCATGACAATCGCGTTTTCCAGCGAACCGCCTCTGGCCAGTCCCATCCCGCGCAACGTTTCGACATCCTTGACGAAACCGAATGTACGGGCACGCGAGACGTCACGCACATAGGATACGCTGCTGAGATCCACCACGGCATGCTGGTGCGTCGAGTCGATGGCCGGATGATTGAATTCGATAAAGAAGTCCAGCTTGAAACCGTTATAGGGCTCGAGCCGCGCCCATTTCAGAGCCGCGCCTTCACCTTCCCTGATTTCGACCTTTTTCTTGACGCGGATATACTTCTTGGGCACATCCTGTTCCTGCAATCCTGCCTGCTGGAGCAGAAACACGAATGAAGAGGCGGAACCGTCCATGATGGGAATTTCTTCCGCATTCACCTCGACATGCAAATTGTCGATACCCAATCCCGCGCATGCCGACATCAGATGCTCGATCGTGGAAATACGTACCCCGTCTTTCACCAGCGTGGAAGCCAGCATCGTTTCGCCGATCGCCTGCGCGCTGACAGGAATCGACACGTGCGGATTCAGGTCGGTACGATGGAATACGATACCCGTATCCGGTGCGGCAGGGCGCAGCACCAGTTCGACCTTGTATCCCGAATGCAATCCGATTCCGACCGTGCGTGTCGGATGTTGAATGGTACGTTGTTTCAGCATGATTCACACTACCTGCATGTCTATGGCCGTTTGCCTGTCCGCATGATTGTACCCCGACATGAAAATCCGTGCTGGTTCAGGCAAACATATACATCCTGTTGCTAGGATAGCCACTTTCGGAAAGGCACCACAGTCTTTTTACATTTGTAACAATTCGGAAAAGCAGGCACGGCCCGGGGAATGGCCGCACCCGCCTCACGCGATCAGTCGGCCTGACGGCGCAAAAATGCCGGAATGTCGTAAGTTTCCATTCCGTTCTTTTCAAGCGCCTTGACCGTATCGCTTGCCGATTCGCGGCCATGACGCCATACCGCTGGCGTCTGCAAGGTTTCAAAAGACTGCGATGCATCCTGTCCGCCGATCGCATCGCCGCCTGCCTGCATCACCACTTCGTTATTGGTACCGGTTCTCAGCTGCGGCGGCTGAACCAGACGAACCGGACGTTTGTTTCTGCCCAGACCGGTCGCTACGACCGTCACACGGATATCTTCGCCCATGGCGTCGTCATAGGCGATACCCAGTGCAATCGTGGCATCCGGAGCGGCGAAGGCACGGACCGCGGCCATCACTTCCTTGGTTTCCTTGCCCTTGAGCGAACGGCTTGCCGTCACATTGACCAGAACGCCCCGCGCGCCGGACAGGTCGATACCGTCAAGCAACGGGGAAGCGACTGCCTGTTCCGCCGCGATTCTTGCCCGATCCACACCGGACGCCACGGCAGTACCCATCATGGCCTTGCCCTGTTCGCCCATAATCGTTTTCACGTCGTTGAAGTCGACGTTGATATGACCGCTGACGTTGATGATTTCCGCGATACCCGCAACGGCATTGTTCAGGACATCGTCGGCATGCTGCAGCCACTCGACCATGCTGTCGTCTTCATAAATTTCTTCCAGTTTTTCATTGAGAATGACGATCAGGGAATCGACGTGTGCGGACAGCGCTTCCAGCCCTTCTTCCGCGATCTCCATACATTTCTGTCCTTCATAGGAAAACGGTTTGGAAACCACGGCAACGGTCAGCGCACCCAGCGATTTGGCGATTTCCGCCACAATCGGAGCGGCGCCCGTTCCGGTACCGCCCCCCATGCCGGCCGCGATAAACACCATATGCGCGCCGCGGAGGGCATCCTCGATCCGATCGCGCGACTGTTCGGCCAGCTGACGACCGATATCAGGACGCATGCCGGCGCCCAGACCGGAATCACCGATCTGGATGATATTGTCCGCATCCGAACGTGCCAATGCCTGCGCATCCGTATTGGCTGCAATGAATTCAACACCGGTCACACCATTGTTGATCATATGCTGAACGGCATTACCGCCTGCCCCACCTACACCGACCACCTTGATAATCGTACCCGGCGTAGCCTTGTCGACCATATCAAATTCCATTTTTCCACTCCTGTCAAAATGCCGTTCTTACCTGTCCGCTTCCACACGATGTGTGAGAGCTCCACCTAAAAACCGCTTGCAATCAACCATCAATCAATTTCTGCAAAAATCAGAAATTCCCCATAAACCATTCTTTCATCCGTTGCAGGATCGCCTTTGTAGACCCCTGCTGACGATTCACCACGTTACCTCGCAGATACTGTTTTTTGGCCTCTGCCAGAAGACCGTGCGCCGTCGAATACCGCGGGCTTTTCACTACATCGGCCAGTTGCCCGCTGTATTGCGGAACGCCTATCCTGACCGGTTTCAGGAAAATCTCCTCGGCCAGTTCAGCGATTCCCGGCATCAATGCCGTACCGCCCGTCAACACAACACCCGAAGACAATACCTCCTCGAATTCCGACTCGCGCACGACCTGCAAGGCCAGCGCAAACAATTCTTCCACTCGCGGCTCGATCACGGCCGCCAGCATCTGGCGCGACAGGGTACGCGGACCGCGATCTCCCAGTCCGGGCACTTCGATCGTCTCGGACGGATCGACCAGTATCTGCTTGGCAACACCATGACGTATCTTGATTTCTTCCGCTTCCAGTGTCGGGGTGCGCAATGCCATGGCGATATCGTTGGTGATCTGGTCGCCCGCGATCGGAATCACGGCCGTATGACGGATAGCCCCTTCGGTGAACACGGCGATATCCGTCGTGCCGCCACCGATATCGATCAGGACGACGCCAAGTTCCTTTTCATCCTCGGTCAGCACCGCATCGGCCGATGCCAGCGGCTGCAATATCAGATCGGACACTTCGAGACCGCACCGCCGGATACACTTGACGATATTCTGGACGGCTGACACCGCACCGGTCACGATATGCACCTTGACTTCCAGCCGGATACCGCTCATGCCGATGGGCTCGCGAACCCCTTCCTGGTTGTCCACGACAAATTCCTGCGAAACCGTATGCAGGAACTGCTGGTCATTCGGAATATTGACCGCGCGAGCTGTTTCAATGACACGCGTCACATCGGCGGCAGTCACTTCCTTGTCCTTGATCGCCACCATGCCGCGTGAATTGAAACTGCGGATATGGCTGCCGGCGATACCGGTATAGACCGTGCGTATCTTGCAATCGGCCATCAGTTCGGCTTCTTCGAGCGCGGCCTGAATCGATGCGATAGTCGCCTCGATATTCACCACAACCCCTTTTTTCAGACCTTTCGATTCGTGCTGCCCCAGTCCGATCACCTCATGTCTTCCATCAGGCAAGACTTCGGCAACGACAGCAACCACTTTCGATGTCCCGATATCCAGTCCGACAATCAAATTTTTAGAATCTTTCGTCATAGCGCCACATTACTTCTTTGAGTATTCGATGCAGGAAGTGCATTCCTGACTTTCAATGCCAAACCATTCGGATAACGCATATCGATATTCTCGATACGGCCATCCGTCATGCCGACCAGTTGCGGATAGGCTTGCAACAGCCGGTTCATCAACGCATCCATCGTCCCCTGTTCCTCTTCACGACCGAACTCGACACGCATGCCATTATCCAGTCTGACCGACCACGCATAACGATCCGAAAGCCGGACTTCCTTGGGCGCCAGGTCGATAGCGGCAAACCGCCGGCAAAATTCCATATAATGCGCCAGCACTTCCTTTTCACTGCCTTCCGGTCCGGAAAATTGCAGCAGGTCATAATCTTCTTCCGCCTCGGCCATATTGACGGTAAACAGATCGCCTTTCGTCGAAAGCAGCCTGCCTTCATTTCCCCAGACGCCAAGCGGCTGGTATTCCTCCAGCGAAACGACCAGTTTGTCGGGCCATTCTCTCCGGACACTGGCCGTTCTCACCCATGGCACCGCTTCAAACGCACCGCGCACTTCATCGAGATCGACCGTAAAGAAATTGCCCCGTATATTGGGTAACGCGATATTTCTGACTGTCAGGGCATTGACATGCCGCAGCGCCTCGCCGCCGGCGGACTGGACCCTGACCGTCTGGAGCGCATAGACCGGCTTTTGTATCAGCCAGCCGATCGTACCCGTGACCACCGCCAATATGAAGATGGCCATGCAGGTATTCGATATCGCATTCAATATCCGGACGTTATGCCACATGGTGCGTTCAATTTCCCTCGTGTTCTTTATGGTCCAGCGTCGCCGAGCGCAACAGCGTCAGACACAAATCCTCATATCCCAGCCCAGCCTGACGCGCGGCCATCGGCACCAGCGAATGACCCGTCATACCGGGCGATGAATTCAGTTCCAGCAAAAACGGGGCATTGTCACCGCTCCGCAATATCACATCGATGCGTCCCCATCCGCGACAGCCCAGCGCCTTGTAACTTTGCAAGGCATATTGCTGTATTTGCCGCTCGATTGCCTCATCCAGTCCGCAAGGGCACAGATACTGCGTTTCATCGCTGAAATACTTGTTGTGATAGTCGTAATTGGCACCCGGCGCGACAATCCGTATCAGCGGCAACGCCTCGGCCTTGCCTTCCAGCTCCAGAATCGTGCATGTCAGCTCCATACCACTGATAAATTCCTCGGCCAGTACCGAACGGTCATATTTCGCGGCCTGCGCATAGGCATCCGCCATTTGCGCTGCCTCCGTGACCTTCGTCAGTCCCAGCGTCGAGCCTTCATGAGCCGGCTTGACGATGAGTGGAAGTCCCAGATAGCTGACCACCTCATCGAAATCGGTATCGGCATCCAGCACCCTGTAACGGGGTGTCGGCAATCCTTCGGCCAGCCATAAACGCTTGGTCATGATCTTGTCCATGGCAATCGCGGAAGCCATCACGCCGGAACCGGTGTACGGAATCCGCATTTCTTCCAGCATGCCCTGCATGCAGCCATCCTCACCGTAACGGCCATGCAATGCGATGAATACACGGTCGAAATTTTCCTTTTGCAATTCGGCAGGACTGCGAACGCCCGTATCGAAAAGATGGGCATCGACACCTCGGCTTGCCAATGCCTCGCAAACAGCCTTGCCGGAAACCAGCGAAACATCCCTTTCCGCCGATTTTCCGCCATACAGGACACCAACTTTGCCCAACTGCTCCGGACTCTCTGTTTTCATCACTTTATCCATACTTCACACCTGAACCTTTTCCACCAGTTTTCCCGGAACACCGCTAATCGAGCCGGCACCCATCGTCATGACGACATCGCCATCCTCGACCACATTCAGAATAACAGCCGGCATCTCGGCAATATCCGTCACGAATACCGGATCGACCTTGCCAGCCACACGTATCGTGCGCGCCAGCGTTCTGCCGTCTGCTGCCACAATCGGCTGCTCGCCGGCCGGATAGACTTCCGCCAGCAGCAAGACATCGACACTGGAAAGCACTTTCACGAAATCCTCGAACAAATCCCGTGTTCTGGTATAACGGTGCGGCTGAAAAGCCAGCACCAGCCGCCTGCCCGGATAAGCCTCCCTGGCCGCCGCAATCGTGGCCGCCATCTCGGCCGGGTGATGCCCGTAATCATCGACCAGTTCCACTTCGACCGTCGTATCCGTATTCTTTTTGGGCAACCGGACTTTTCCCAGTCGGGTAAAACGCCGGTTGACCCCCCTGAACTGTTCCATCGCGCGCTGTGTGGCGGCATCGTCGATACC
Organism: Oxalobacter formigenes; assembly: GCA_949290765.1. Taxonomy (GTDB): domain Bacteria; phylum Pseudomonadota; class Gammaproteobacteria; order Burkholderiales; family Burkholderiaceae_D; genus Oxalobacter; species Oxalobacter formigenes_E. Next base: position 14,710 of record CASETG010000008.1, read on the forward strand.
CAGTTCACGTGCGATGGCGATCACGGCACATGCATTCTGGACATTGTGCATACCCGGCTGGTTCAGCCTGATGGCGACAGGCGGATGCCCTTTCTGGAGTGCGGTAAACGTCATCATCGTACCCTCGGCACGTGCATCGATCGCGCGCACATCCGCCTCTTCATGAAACCCGTATGTCGTCACCGGCTTGGAAATGAATGGTCTGATCTCGCGGACATTCTTGTCATCGATACACAACATGACCCGCCCATAAAACGGCAACCGTTGCGTAAAGGCGATAAAAGCCTGCTTGAGCTTGGCGAAATCATGGTCATACGTATCCATGTGATCGGCATCGATATTGGTAATCACCTCGATCACCGGATTCAGATTCAGGAACGATGCATCCGATTCATCCGCTTCCGCAACAATATAGTCACCAGCACCCAGCCCTGCATTGGCGTCGGCACTGTTCAGGCGCCCGCCGATCACGAACGTAGGATCGAAACCACCTTCTGCCAGTACACTGGCGACCAGACTGGTCGTCGTCGTTTTGCCGTGCGTACCGGCAATGGCGATACCCCGTTTCAGTCGCATCAGTTCGGCCAGCATGACCGCTCTCGGAACGAGCGGAATATTCCGCTTGCGTGCCGCCAGTACTTCCGGATTGTCATCCCTGATCGCGCTGGAAACGACGACGGCATCTGCATTTTCGATATTTTCCGCGGCATGCCCCTGCATGACATGCGCGCCCAGCGCAGCCAGATGCCGTGTCGATGCATTGCTTGCCAGATCGGAACCGGTTATTTCGTATCCCAGATTGAGCAGCACCTCGGCAATGCCGCTCATACCGCTGCCGCCGATTCCGATGAAATGTATCCGTTTGACTTTATGTTTCATACCATCCGTCTATTTACCGTTAGCTGTCCTGACCAGCACATCCGCAATCCGTTCATTGGCATCCCGCTTGCCCAGTGCATACGCTTTTCTCGCCATTTCCAGACATTTTTCCCGCGTCATTTCACCGATAATCCGTGCCAGAGATTCCGGCGTCATATCCGCCTGCGGAAGATGGATCGCTGCGCCTTCACCGCTCATGAACAAGGCATTGTCCCTTTGATGCGACGTCGTCGAAGCGATCAGCGGAACCAGGACGCTTGCCACACCTGCGGCTGTCAGTTCCGTCACCGTAATCGCTCCCGCACGACAGATCACCAGATCGGCATCGGCATACCGTGCCGCCATATCATCGATAAAATCGACCACTTCCGCATGTACCTGTGCCTTGCGATACTGCTGTCTGACCGAAGCCACATGCTGTCTGCCCGTCTGGTGAATCAGCTTCGGACGGGAATCGAAGGGCAACAGTGCCATGGCCGCAGGAACGCAATCGTTCAACGCTTTCGCACCCAGACTGCCACCCACGACCAGCACTTTCAGCACACCTTCACGCTGTCCATAACGATATTCCGGGGCGGGCAATGTCTTGATTTCCTGACGAACCGGATTACCGGTGCATACCGACTTCGAAGCCAGTTCCCCGTAATTCCCCGGAAAACCGAAAAGAATCCGTTTCGCCGAAGATGCCAGCGTCTTGTTGGACAACAGCAAGCGGGCATCCGCATTGACCAGCACGACGGGAATCCCCAGCATTCTGGCCGCCATTCCGCCCGGTACGGTGACATATCCGCCCATACCGACAACCAGATCCGGCTTGCGTTGTTTCATGATGCCAAGACATGCCAGAAAACCCGTCATCAGATGGACACCGCCCTTGAGCATGTGCATCAGCCCCTTGCCCCTCAATCCGGCAAAATCGATACGATCCATCTCGATACCGTGTGCCGGTACGATATTGCCTTCCATCCCGTGCAGCGTTCCAAGCCATGTCACATCCCAGCCTTGTGCCTGCATGGTTTGCGCAATCGCCAGTCCCGGGAAAATATGCCCCCCTGTACCGGCTGCCATAATCATGAGTCTGCGGCGCTCGCTCATATCCTGCCCCCTCTCATGATTTTTCTGTTTTCATAATCGACCCGCAACAGAATCGCCATCGCCATACAGTTGATGACGATGCCTGAGCCGCCATAACTCATCAGCGGCAAGGTCAACCCTTTCGTCGGCAACAAACCGAGATTGACGCCCATATTGATAAACGTCTGGACACCGATCCAGATACCGATACCTTGCGCCAGCAAGCCTGCGAAAATCCTGTCCATGGCGATGGACTGGCGTCCGATTTCAAATGCACGCTTCACAATCCAGTAAAAAATGGCGACAACCGCCACCACACCGACGAATCCCAGTTCTTCTCCCACGACAGCCATCAGAAAGTCGGTATGCGCTTCGGGAAGATAGTGCAGCTTTTCCACGCTGCCACCCAGGCCGACGCCGAAAATCTCCCCTCTGCCGAAAGCGATCAGCGAATGGGAAAGCTGGTAGCCCTTGCCCAGTGCGTTGGCTTCGTCCCATGGATTGAGATAAGCGAAAATGCGCTCCCTTCGCCATGGCGACATTATGATGACCATGCTGAATATCCCCACCAGTGTCGCGGCGATGCCTCCGAACCAGATGCCGTTGAAGCCTCCCAGAAACAGAATGCCCATCGCAATGCAAATGATGACGCCCAGCGCGCCAAGGTCAGGTTCCAGCAACAGCAGCAACCCGATCAGCCCCAGCGCAAGCGCCATCGGGAAAAAGCCCTTGGTCAGCTTGTGCATGAAATTCTGTTTCCTGACCGTATAGTCCGCCGCATACATGACGATAAACAGCTTCATCAACTCGGAAGGCTGCAAATTGAACACCCTGAAAGACAGCCAGCGCCTTGCGCCGTTGACGCCCTTGCCGATACCCGGTATCAGCACCAGCACCAGCAATACCAGCGTAATCAAAAACAGTATCGGCGCGTATTTCTGCCAGGTATCGACCCGGATACGGAACACCATCAGTCCGGCGAACAGTCCCAGCGCGATGAAAATCGACTGCCGTATAAAGAAATGCTCATTCATGTAATTGGCATATTTCGGCGAATCGGGCAGCGCGATGGACGCGGAATACACCATGGTCAATCCGAGAAACAGCAACGCCAGCACTGCAAAAATAAGGTACTGGTCGATTTTCATCATCCGTGCGTTCTTGGCTGTCCCCGCACGGCTTTCCTGCGGGCGTATCACTTCGCCGAAGAAGCGTTTCACCGACTGGAAGTTCATGACTGTCCCTCCCTTGCGGCATCGCGCAACCGGCACACTTCAGACACAAACACCTCGGAGCGATGCGCATAATCACGGAACATATCCATGCTGGCGCAAGCAGGCGACAACAGGACGATATCGCCATCCCCGGCATATTCCGCGCTTCGCGAAACGGCCTGTTCCAGCGAATCGCAATCGACGAGCGCCACACCCGTATCCACCAGCGCCTCGCGTATGCGCGCCGCATCCTTGCCTATCAACATGACGGCTCCGACATAACGGCTCACGACCGGTGCCAGCGGGGAAAAATCCTGGTCCTTGCCGAGACCGCCGGCAATCAGAACGATTTTCCGGGCTGTGGAAACATTGCTTTGACCCAGCCCTTTCACCGCCGCGACCGTCGCGCCGACATTGGTTCCCTTGCTGTCGTCGATATAGGTCACCCCCCTGACCGTCGCCACCGTTTCGACACGGTGCGGCTCGCCGGGATAATCGCGCAACGCCTGCAACAGCGGCGCGAACGGCAAATGGATGGCACGACACAGCGCCAGCGCGGCCAGCGCATTGCTTGCGTTGTGTTGCCCACGAATCAGCAAATCATCGACAGGCATCAGATGCTGGATGACATATTCGGACGATACCGCTCTTTTCCTGCCTTTTCCGGAGACGGTTTCATCAACCGGCGTTTTCACGGACAGCCACTGTATGCCGCGATCCACATGCAAACCGAAAGCGCCCGGTCCGGACGGTTCATCCGTTCCGAAAGTCACGACCGTTGCGGACGGCGTCGTCATGCCCATGACCGCTTCATCTTCGCGATTGAGTACACGAACGGTCCTTTGAGCGAAAATCCGTTCCTTGGCCTCGCCATATGCCTGCATACTGCCGTGCCAGTCCAGATGATCCTGCGTCAGATTCAGCACCGTCGCGGCATCCGGCTCCAGACTGTGTGTCGTAAACAGCTGGAAACTCGACAGTTCAAGCACCCATACTTCCGGCAACTGGTCTTTTTCGATGACTTCCAGCAATACATCCAGCGCGGCAGGACTGATATTGCCTGCCAGGCGTACCGTTTTTCCGGCACGACGACACATATGTCCCGTCAGGCTCGTCACCGTCGTTTTTCCGTTCGTTCCGGTCACGGCGATCAGCGCCGGCCTGTATTGACGTTCTTTTTCCAGTTCGCGCAAAGCCTGCGCGAACATCTCGATTTCACTCCATACCGGAATGCCGTGTTCTCGCGCAAACGGCAATATTTCCTTCAGTTCGACATCGGGACGCAACCCCGGACTGACCGCAATGATATCGAACGCATCGATACCGGCCGTCCCGAACGGACCGGCCACAAATTGCGCATCGGGAACATCCCGCCGAAGACTGTCCAGTCTGCCGGGATTTTCGCGCGTATCGGCGACGCAAACACCCGCCCCGCAATACGCGCTCCAGCGCGCCATCGCCAGACCGGACTCACCCAGCCCCAGAACGAGTATTTTTTTACCTTCCCAGTTCATATCATCTAATCTTCAATGTCGACAAACCAATCAGAACCAGAATCATGGTGATAATCCAGAAACGGACCACGACCTGTGTTTCCTTCCACCCCTTTTGCTCGAAATGATGATGCAGCGGCGCCATCAGGAAAATGCGCCGGCCGACCCCGTATTTCTTTTTGGTGTATTTGAAATACGTGACCTGCAACATGACCGAGATGGTTTCGGCCACGAAAATGCCCCCCATCACGAACAGAACGATTTCCTGCCGAACGATCACGGCAATGGTTCCCAGTGCACCGCCCAGCGCAAGTGCACCGACGTCTCCCATGAACATCTGCGCCGGATAGGCGTTGAACCACAAAAACGCCAGTCCCGCTCCGGCCATCGCACCACAGAAAACAAGCAACTCTCCCGTACCGGGAATATAGGGAATGAACAGATAACGCGAATACACGGCATGTCCCGTCAGATACGCGAACACACCGAGCGCCGTGCCGACCATAATCGTCGGCATGATCGTCAGGCCATCCAGACCGTCCGTCAGATTGACGGCATTACTCGTGCCGACAATGACGAAATACGTCAGCGCGATAAAACCCCAGACACCCAGCGGATAGCTGATCGTCTTGAAAAACGGAATGATGAAATCCGCCTTGGGCGGAAGATCCATACTGAATCCCGTGGAAACCCATTCAATGAACAAATGCCAGACTTCATAGTTGGACTGTCCCGACACGGCGAACGCCAGATAAACGGCCGCCGACATACCGATCATGGATTGCCAGAAATATTTTTCACGTGAAGACATACCGTTCGGATTCTTGTACACCACTTTACGATAGTCATCGACCCAGCCGATGACCCCGAACCCCATCGTCACCACCATCACGATCCAGACGAACCGGTTGGAAAGGTCGCACCACAACAACGTCGCTATCGCTATCGCTATCAGAATAAGCAGTCCGCCCATGGTCGGCGTCCCCGACTTGACCAGATGGGTCTGCGGCCCATCCGTACGGACAGCCTGCCCGACTTTCAGACGAGTCAGCAAACGAATCACCGACGGTCCGGCGACCAGACCGATCGCCAGCGCCGTCAATGTCGCTGCAACAGCGCGAAAAGAGATATAGCTGACGATTCGCAGCCACCCTGCATCCTGTTGAAAAAACTGTGCCAGCCAAAGCAGCATGTCAACGACCTTCCTTTTCCATCAACTGTTCCACCACCCTTTCCATTTTCATGAAACGCGATCCCTTGACCAGCACGGTCATTTCCGGAGCGAGCATATCTTTCAGAACGCGGTTCATCGCATCCATCTCCGTGAAATGCCATGCGGTTTTTCCGTATCCATCGGCAGCCGCACGCGCCATATTCCCGAACGCGAAAAAATGTCCGATTCCGCGAACACGGGCATACTCTCCGATTTCGGCATGAAACCGTTCGCCGTTATCGCCGACCTCACCCATATCGCCCAGCACGAGAACACCATCGCCCTGCATATCCGCCAGCACATCGATAGCAGCACGCACCGAATCCGGATTGGCGTTGTATGTATCGTCTATCAACTGCGCACCGTTGAACGCCGTTTTTCTTTCAAGCCGTCCATGCACCGGCACAAACGTTTCCAGCCCGCGCACAATCGCAGCCCGTTCGATACCTGCCGCCAGACAACAGGCCGCAGCCGCCATGGCATTCATGACATTGTGCCGCCCGCTGGTCGCCAGATTCACTTCCACGGTTTCACCCATGAGGCGCATCGCCACCACCGTCTTGTCGCCTGTCGCGACGATTCGGGCCGATACATCGGCATCGTCCCCGAAACCGAAAGTGACGACGGTACGGTCTCCCGCCAGCTCCGCCCACAATGCGGAGTAGGTATCGCCCGCCGGAAAAACCGCCACGCCGTCAGGCGGCAACGTTTGTATCACCGTCCCGTTTTCCCGTGCAACCGCCTCGACACTTTGCATGAATTCCTGATGTTCACGCTGTGCGTTATTGACCAGACCGATCGTCGGCTGCGCGATAGCCGTCAGCACCGCAATTTCGCCCACATGATTCATTCCCAGTTCGATGACGGCGGCACGGTGGGAATCCGCCAGTCTGAAAACCGTCAGCGGCACACCGATTTCGTTGTTGAAATTGCCTGCCGTCGCCAGATAGCCATTCTCTTTGAATGCGCTGCGCAACACCGACGCAATCATTTCCTTGACCGTCGTCTTGCCATTGCTTCCTGTCACTCCGATCACGGGAATATCGAACTGCCGTCTCCAGGAAGTGGCCATCTCGCCCATGGCTTGCCGGGTATCGCGCACGACCAGCGCAGGCAACGGATAACCTTCCGGTACCTGTTCGACCATCACCGCGGCGGCATTGCCTGCCGCCGCAACATCGCCAAGAAAACGGTGCGCGTCGAACCGCTCGCCCTTCAGGGCGACAAAAAGACTGCCGGGCGCCACCTGACGACTGTCCGTCGATACGCCATCGATCACGGCATCGGCCGTCATACGGCTGCCCGATATCCACTGCCCGAGTTGTGACAATGTCGTTTTCATACCGCCCCCTTCATGTTCTGAATCCGGGAAGCCAGCGCCAGCGCCACATGATCGGCATCCGCAAAAGGCAATTTCACTCCCCTGATTTCCTGATAGGCCTCATGCCCTTTGCCAGCCAGAAAAATCACATCGTTTTTCGAGGCCTGTCGTACCGCCTGCAAAATGGCGGTTGCCCTGTCCTCATAAACTTGCGGCCGTTGCTTCATGCCAGCCACAATTTCTTCGATAATCCGCCCGGGTTCCTCGCTCCGCGGATTGTCGCTCGTCACAATGACGAAATCCGCCGATTCGGACACGCTGCCCATCTGCGGACGCTTGCCATGGTCACGATCACCACCGCATCCGAATACGCACCACAGTTTTCCATGACGGTCATCGGCGACCTGCCGCAAGGTTTCGAGTCCCTTGGCCATGGCATCCGGCGTATGCGCGAAATCGATTACGACCAGTGGTCTTTCCTTGCCGCCCATCTGCTGCATCCTGCCCGGTGGCGGCAACAATTCACCAAGAGTACGCGCCGCCGTATCCCAGGGAATACCGGCAGCCAGTAAAACACCCAGTACACCCAGCACATTGCTGACGTTGAACCGTCCGATCAACTGCGTTTTGATACGTGCCGCCCCCATGGGCGACTCCACACGGAACTCGGTACCCTGCGTACGGTTTCTGATATCGGTCGCCAGCAGCAGCGGCACACCGGCGCCGACATCCTGCATGCAGGAATAAGCGGTCACGGCTATCTTTCCTTTCAGCGCCTCCGCCAGTTCCGCCCCCATCGGATCATCCAGATTCACGACGGCATGACGCAGGCCGGGCCAGTCGAACAACCTGCGTTTGGCAGCCTTGTAGGCCGCCATATCGTGGTGATAATCGAGATGATCGCGCGTGAAATTCGTGAACAGCGCGATATCGATACCCAATCCGTTGAGCCGTCCCTGATCGATACCGATGGAAGACGCTTCCATGGCCACGCACATGACATCCTGTGCGCGCAACCATGCCAGATTGCGCTGCAACTGCACCTGATCCGGCGTCGTGTATCCCGTAGCCTGCGGCTGGCCGCCACGCCCGTTTTCAAACACCGTAATCCCCAACGTCCCGATCACGGCTGTTTTCCTTCCCGTTGCGGAAAGGGACTGGCCGATCCACTGGGTACATGATGTTTTTCCATTCGTACCGGTCGCCGCGATCACCAGCATGGACTTCGCAGGAAAACCGTAATACGCCGCAGCGATCGGACCGGCGTTGTCCTTCAAACCGGCAACCGCCAGATGCGGCACCTGCCATTGCGGATTCCATTCGAAGCCGTCTTTCTCGTACACAACGGCAGCCGCCCCCCTTTCGATGGCGGATGCAATGTAATGGCGACCGTCTGCCGAATCGCCTTCATAAGCGAAAAACACGGCGCTTCCCGCATCGCGTCCGATATCGCGCGAATCGGAATAGAGCTGGCCATCCGGACATGTCGCACGAAGCCATTCCACGATATGCGTCATTTCAGGCGATGTATTCTTCATCCGTCAGCCCTCGCCACTTTATCCGCCGACAGCAAATCGTTCACCTGCGCATCGGGCGAAATATTCATCGCACGCAACACATCTGCCGCGACCGACGAAAAAACCGGAGCGGCGGCAGAACCACCGTAATGTCCGACAGTCGGTTCATCGATCATGACGGCAATGATGACGCGCGGGTCGGATGCCGGAGCAAACCCGACAAACGAACCGACATACTTGCGGACATATCGTCCGTTCTCGATTTTGTAGGCCGTACCGGTTTTTCCTGCCACACGATACCCTGCAACCTGTGCACGGCGTGCGGTTCCTTCGTTTCCGGTCACCATTTCCAGCATCTGGCGCATTTCGCGCGCCGTTTTTTCCGAGATGATCTGACGCCCCGCCGGCATATCGTCACGCTTGAAGAACGTCAGCGGAATCATGTCGCCATCCCGTGCGAAAATCATGTAGGACTGCGCCATCTGGAAAAGCGAAACCGAAATGCCGTGCCCGTAACTCATGGTCGCCTGTTCGATCGGACGCCATGACTTGTAAGGACGCACCCGACCGGCCACAGCCCCCGGGAAACCGTATCGCGGCTGCTGTCCGAAACCGACGGAAGTGAACATCTCCCACATTTCCTGCGGCTGCATCTGCAAGGCGATCTTGGCCGTCCCGATATTGGAAGACTTTTCGATAACCTGCGCGACGGAAATCGTCCCGTTGGAATGCGTATCCCCGATCGTCGCTGTCCCGATCGTCATTCGTCCCGTTCCGGTCGGAATCATCGTCGTGGATCTGACCTTTCCTTTTTCCAGCGCAAGCGCGACTGTAAACGGTTTCATGATGGAACCGGGTTCGAACGTATCCGTCATGACACGGTTCCTGAGCTGCGAACCGGTCAGACGCCGCCTGTCATTCGGATTGAAACTGGGCATATTGACCATCGCCAGCACTTCCCCCGTTCTGGTATCGAGCACCAGCACACTACCGGCTTTGGCCTTGTGTTTTTCGATCGCCTCGCTCAGGTATTTGTATGCGATATATTGCAATTTGCTGTCGATGGACAGCACCAGATCCTTGCCGTCCACAGGTTCGCGTACCGCCCGGATATCTTCCACGATATGACCGAGACGGTCCTTGATGACACGGCGGCTGCCATTGACCCCCGCCAGCACACTCTGCGAAGCCAGCTCGATACCTTCCTGACCGGCATCCTCGACATTCGTGAAACCGACGACGTGAGCCATCACTTCGCCTTCGGGATAGAAACGCTTGTACTCTTTCCGCGTCTGGATGCCTGCGATTCCGAGTTTGACGATTTCATCGGCCACTTCATTGTCCACCTGACGTTTCAGGTAAACGAAACTGCGGTCGGAATCCAGTCTGGCGTACAGTGACTTTTCGCTCATGCCAAGCAAAGAAGCCAGCCTGGAAATCTTTTCCTTCGGCTGGGTCAGCACATCTTCGGGAATGGCCCAGATCGCCTTGACCGGCACGCTGGAAGCCAGCACATGACCGTTTCTGTCCAGAATCTTCCCGCGGGTGGCCGGCAACTCCAGTGTCCTCGCATATCTCGATTCACCCTGACGCTGCAGAAAATCGGTCGATATGCCCTGCAACCACAAGGCGCGAACAATCAGGCCGACGAATGCCAGAAACAACATGAAAAGCACCAGACGCGAACGGAAAGGCGACAGGCTGACCTTCAATCCCGGCGTCTCTGAAAACGACACGCCTTTGGCAGCGGCCACACGCGGGTTTTTCAGGAATTTCATTTTGCTCATCATGGCGCCGTCACCTTCAGAAACTGCGTATTGGCCGGCGTAACCCGGGTCATGTTCAATTCATTGACAGCCTTTTCCTCGATTCTGGCATGCTTGCTCAGCGTGGACTGTTTCAACTGCAACTGCGCCCATTCGATTTCCAGCTGGCGCGTCTGCATCTGCGCGAACTCCAGCTCGATGAAGAGCTTGCGCGCGCGATACTGCGAATTCACGAGCGCCAGCGCGGACAATCCCAGCAACAACGCCAGCATGAAAGGCAACCTAAGCCGCATATCCATTCCCCTTTGCACGCGCGATTCGGGATGCGATACGCAAAATGGCGGAACGCGCCCTGGGATTGCCTCGTATCTCGTCAGCAGACGGCTTTATCTTGCCAAGCCGTTTCATTTCCGGCTGCGGCAACTCGCTGGCACGGACAGGCAACCGCCGATCCGGCATCTGCACTACCGACTTTCCGGCAAAAAACCTTTTGACCATCCGGTCTTCCAGGGAATGGAAACTGATTACCGCCATCCTTCCCCCTACCGCCAGATGCTGCCACGCCTTTTCCAATCCTATTTCCAGCTCCTCGAGCTCTCGGTTGATGTAAATCCGTATAGCCTGAAAGGTACGGGTTGCCGGATTTTTGCCCTTTTCAAAAGTCTTGACTGCCCTTGCCACGATCTCTGCAAGCTGCTTCGTACGAGCAATGGGCTGCCGGGCCCGGCCAGCAACAATCTCCTTTGCAATCTGAAAAGCAAACCGTTCTTCCCCATACTGATGAATCACCTCCGCAATTTTTTCTTCCCGTTCGGTCGCGAGCCATTCCCTCGCCGACATGCCGCGCGACGGATCCATGCGCATATCCAGCGGACCGTCATGCAAAAAGCTGAATCCGCGTTCCGCATCTTCCACCTGCGGTGACGAAATTCCCAAATCCAGCAATACGCCGTCTATCGTATCGATACCTTTTTCAGCCAGCACCCCATCCAGTCCCGCAAAACTGCCATGCACGATTTCGAACCTTGAATCGTCGATACGTCCTGCGACGGCAATCGCTTCCGGGTCCTTGTCGAATGCGATCAGTCTTCCTTTCCGCCCCAGTTTTTCCAGAATCCGCCTGCTGTGCCCGCCTCTTCCGAATGTGCCGTCCAGATAGATGCCATCTACACGATTTCCGTAAATATCGAGCGCATCGACAGCCTCGTCGAGCAATACCGGATCATGAGTCAGTTCAGACAATTCCGTTCACCCCGACATATCAAAACGAAAAATCCTGCAATGCTTCCGGCATACCGGCTGCAATTGCCTCGGCTTCGTTTTCCTGCAACTTCACGGCATCCCATACTTCAAAATGGCTGCCCATTCCCAGCAACATCACATCGCGGGACAAACCGGCTGCTTTTCGCAATTCCGGCGAAATCAGAATACGTCCGGCGGAATCCATTTCCACGTCAGATGCACTGCCAAGGAAAATACGCTGCCAGACACGCGCCGACATCGGCCAGGCCGCGATTTTTTCACGATGACTTTCCCAAACCGGTCGCGGAAACAGCAGCAGGCAGCCATGAGGATGGCGCGTCAGCGTCATCCGCCCCTCGCACTGGAGTGCGAGTACGTCGCGATGCTTTACAGGAACAACCATCCTTCCCTTGGCATCAAGACTGACAGATGAAGACCCCTGAAACACTGCGATATCCTTCTTGCCGGTTTGAAATATTTATCGGAAATCCGAAAATTTATCCCACAAACAAACACAATTCCACACTTTTACCCACTTTATTAGATGCTCCATGCATGGTCAAGTGATTTTTTGTTAACAAATCCGGTTTTTCCAATGAAGTCAACGACTTAGAGAAGGGCGCAAAGTATGCCGCGCAAATAAATTTCCAAATAAATTAACGACTTATCGCGCATATTGAATGCGAAACATGATGCAAATACATGTATTTATACAAAATCAAACTCTTTGTACCTGGATATCGACAGATACAGCGCAAAAGCGTTTTTCGCTTTACCGGAACAAAAAAAGAAAATCATGGAAAACGGCCCGACGATATGCGACCGTTTATAAAGAAGGGAAAAAGAAGTGGAAAAAGCAGGCCGGTAGGCCGGATTCTGTTACGGTGCAAAAGCACTATGACAGTCATTCATCTAGGCGCCGGATCGCTCCGGCGCTCAAGCTTCCTACCCACACGCTCCGCGGACCACATCAATGCGTGCCTATTTGGAATTGCACCAGGTGGAGGTTGCCGCGTTTCACCGTAACCTAA
>CASETG010000009.1 GCA_949290765.1 Oxalobacter formigenes
CCATTGTACAGCATCCCGGCGTTCTGTACGAGTGGAGATGGCACATCGGTTCCGACTTGCCGTTACAATAGATGCCCTGTTGGCAATGTATTTCGTTTTCGGTTCATTATGGCAATCATTACCCTCGTTGATGCGCAGCTGGCTTTCGGCCATTTCCCCATGCTCGACCACGCCGAGTTTTCGCTGGAAGCCGGCGAAAAAGTCGGCCTGATCGGTCGTAACGGCACCGGCAAATCATCGTTGTTGCAGGTACTGGCAGGCAAGGCCAAACTCGACGACGGTCTCTTGACCGTACAGCAAAACCTGAAAATCGCCTATGTCGAACAAGAACCGGTCTTCCCCGCAGAACAGACCGTTTATGAAGCGGTCGCTTCCGGTTTGCACGATATACAGGCGTGGCTGAGCGAATACGAACAGCTGACCTCAGAACTCGGCAGCAAAAACGACGGCAAATTGCTCGATCGCCTCAATGAATTGCAAATGCGTCTGGACAGCGCCGATGCATGGAACCTGAACAACCGCGTGGAAACCCTGCTCGAACGCCTGTCGCTGGAAAAAGACGCGCGCATCGGCACCTTGTCCGGCGGCCTTTACAAACGGGTCGCACTGGCACACGGACTGATCAGCGCACCGGATGTCCTGATGCTGGACGAACCGACCAACCATCTCGATTTCGAATCGATTGTCTGGCTCGAAAACATTCTGAAAGAATTTCGCGGAAGCATCGTATTCATCACGCACGACCGGCGCTTTCTCGACCATATCGCCACCCGTATCGTCGAACTCGACCGCGGACGGTTGCTCTCTTTCCCGGGCAATTTCAGCGCATACCGCACAGCCAAAAACGAACAGCTGGCCAACGAAGCGGTGGAAAACGCGAAATTCGACAAATTTCTGGCACAGGAAGAAGTCTGGATACGGAAAGGGATCGAGGCAAGACGTACCCGAAACGAAGGTCGTGTCAGACGCCTTGAGGCACTACGCGCCACACGCGCCGCACGACGTGAACGGCAGGGACAGGTTCGCATGGACGTTTCATCCGGAGAACGCTCCGGCAAACTGGTCGCCGAATTGACGGATGTTTCCAAATCTTTCGGCGACAAGACGGTCATCCGTTCTTTTTCGGACATCATCCTCCGTGGCGACAAAATCGGCCTTATCGGCCCGAACGGCGCAGGCAAAACGACGCTGTTGAAACTCATTCTGGGAGAACTCACACCGGATAGCGGCAATATCCGTCTGGGAACACGATTGCAAATCGCTTATTTCGATCAGATGCGCGCACAGCTCGACGATAACGCCAGTCTGGCTGATACCATCTCGCCGGGCAGCGAGTGGGTGGAAATCGGAGGCCAGAAAAAACATGTCATGAGTTACCTCTCCGATTTCCTGTTCACTCCCGAGCGCGCCCGCTCTCCGGTCAAATCCCTGTCGGGCGGCGAAAGAAACCGGTTGTTGCTGGCACGCCTTTTCGCTCGCCCCGCCAATGTGCTGGTTCTCGATGAACCGACCAACGATCTGGATATCGAAACACTGGAGCTGCTTGAAGAACTGCTGCAGGATTATGACGGTACCGTCTTTCTGGTCAGCCATGACCGCGCCTTTCTGGATAATGTCGTCACACAGGTCATCGCCGCAGAAGGAAACGGCTTGTGGCGGGAATACATCGGCGGTTACAGCGATTGGGAGCGCACCCGTCCGGCACCACAGGAAACGGCCAACGAAAAAAAGACATCCCGTGAAGCGACTCCTTCGCCACGCAAGGAGTCTTCCGGAACGACTCGTCGCAAGAAGCTGAGTTACAAGGAACAACGCGAACTGGATGAATTGCCATCCAGAATCGCCGCGCTTGAAAGCGAACAGGCACAAATTTCATCACGCCTGAACGACCCTGATCTGTACAAGGGAGATTCCGCAGAAGGCATCCGTCTCAACCAGCGTTTTGTCGAAATCGAGGAAGAACTGATGAACTGCATCACCCGTTGGGACGAACTGGAATCGAAAACGAAAGAATGACGCAGGAACGGCTTATGACGCGATACGCCTGAAATCCCGCAGCCGGAAACCCAGTGCGAACAGCGTGCCGAAATACACGATACCGCATACGACCATGACCAGCGCCATGGCCCCCACCCGTAACAGGGGAGTCGCCTGCATGGCGATCCAGTCGAAACAGCTGGCGACCCACATCGATGCTCCCGCGAGCAAGACAAGCGCTGCCCCGACTTTCACGAAAAACATCCGCCAGCCTGCTTGCGGCTGATAGATGCCACGACGGCGCAACATGACATACAGGATGGCCGCGTTACCGCATGCGCCGATCCCGATGGACAGCGCCAGACCCGCATGGTCGTAAATGGGGACGAAAACCAGATTCATGAGCTGCGTCAGCACCAGTACCACCACAGCGATCTTGACCGGCGTCCTGATATCCTGTTTTGCATAAAATCCCGGCGCCAGAATACGCACGACGATCAAACCGATCAGCCCCACCCCATAAGCGATCAATGCGTGTGAAGTCATCACGACATCATGTGCACTGAACTTGCCATAATGAAACAGCGTCGCTGTAAACGGAACAGGCAAAGTCATCAGCATGACCGATGCCGGCAATGCCAGCATGAAAGTGAGGCGCAAGCCCCAGTCCAGCAGTGACGAATACTCTTTTTCATCATTGTTGGCATTGGCCTTGGACAGGCTGGGCAACAGAATCGTGCCCAATGCCACGCCCAGCAAGGCATTGGGAAATTCCATCAGCCGGTCTGCATACGATATCCAGGAAACACTGCCGTGCGCCAGCCTGGATGCGATATTGGTGTTGATCATCAGGCTGATCTGTGCGACCGATACAGCGAATATCGCCGGAATCATTTGCCGGATAATCCGTCGCACGCCTGCATCCTGAAAAACGCGGACGACATGAATGGAGATACGTGGCAACATGCCGATTTTGACAAGCGCCGGTATCTGGATACCCAGTTGCAACAGACCACCGACAAACACGGCAAAGGCCAGCGCCAGCACAGGCTGTTCCAGATAGGGGGCGACAAAAAGCGAAGCGACGATAAACGATACATTGAGCAATACCGGCGTGAAGGCCGGCACCCGGAATTCACGCCAGGTATTGAGTACACCGCCTGCCAGCGCCACCAGCGACATGAACAGGATGTAAGGGAACATGATCCGCGTCATCAGTACGGACAAGTCGAAAACATCCCCCTTGTCACCGAAACCGGTCGCGATCAGATACACCACGACAGGAGAAGCGACAATCCCGACGACGCAAACAAAAACGAGAATCCACACCAGTGCAGTCGCAACCTTGTCCACCAGCTCGCGCGCCGGCTTTTCACCCTTCTGGTTGACGTATTCGGCAAGAATGGGGACAAATGCCTGGGAGAACGCGCCTTCCGCGAACAATCTTCTCAGCAGGTTGGGAATGCGGAACGCGACGAAAAACGCATCGGTGAAACCGGATGCGCCAAACGCCCGAGCTATCAGCAGCTCACGAATCAACCCTGTGATACGCGAGAGCATGGTCATGCCGGAGATGGTCAGCAATGTCTTGAGCAAGTTCATGGTGCGGCATTATAGCGCCCATCCCGGTACAATATGACGTCGCCCCATGGCGGGGATGAAACAGTCCATAACAAAAAACGCGACAGGTCTTTGACGTAGCCGGCAAGCCCCTGTATAATTTGACGTTTTCCAGTTTTCCCTGCTCACGCAGGTTTTATCAACACATAATTTTCGATGGAGTTTCCATGTACGCGGTCATAAAAACCGGCGGCAAGCAATACAAGGTTGTCGCAGGAAAAAAATATAAAGTAGAACAGATACCGGCTGACATTGGATCCGAAATCACTCTTGACCAGGTTCTGGCCGTCGGCGAAGGCGAATCCATTCGCTTCGGTACGCCACTGGTTGAAGGTGCTCAGGTTCAGGCAACGGTTGTGGCGCAGGGTCGTCATAAAAAGGTCAAGATTTTCAAGATGCGCCGGCGCAAACATTATCAGAAACGCCAGGGACATCGTCAGAACTATACTGAACTGCAAATCGTTTCGATCAACGCTTAAAGCAGCGGCGGACAAGATTCACAGGAATCAGGTCTTAAGGCAAATCATTCTGGAGTATTAACATGGCACACAAAAAAGGCGGCGGTACTACCCGTAACGGTCGTGAATCGGAATCGAAACGGCTGGGCGTAAAAGTTTACGGCGGACAAGCCATCAATGCCGGCGGCATCATCATGCGTCAGCGCGGCACGACGATTCACCCTGGTGAAAACGTCGGCATGGGCAAGGATCACACCCTGTTCGCACTGGTTGACGGCACCGTCAAATTCGTCGTGAAAGGCGAAGCGAAAAAACATTTTGCAACGGTCGTTCCTGCCGCAACGGCATAATCCGTATGCAACCGGGCTTGTTATGCGAGCCTTTTCAAATCAGGAGAAGGCTCTGCCGCTGGCAGAGCCTTTTCATATTGACCGGATACGTTCATGAAATTCATTGACGAAGCAAAAATCGAGGTAATCGCC
>CASETG010000010.1 GCA_949290765.1 Oxalobacter formigenes
ACGAAAAAGCGGCGGTAATGCAAATTGGGCATAAAGCGCCGTCTGGACTTGTTATTGGCATGAGAAACCGTATTACCGGACATGGGTTTTTTACCTGTGACCTGGCAAACGCGAGCCATAAGAACCTCCGAAATAAAAAAAAGCGAAGGCTGCATTCTATATGAAGTGAAATCAAAAGACAAGAAAAAACAGTGACTTGTTGAAAACAACTGTGTCCTGATATTTTGATGTGCGTCACAATTTGGGCGAGGCAAGCTGCAAGGTATTGTTTGGCAAGCCTTTTCGGAAAGCGGGGAGCGGCGTTCGCCGTATCGGGTTCAGCGGCTGCGGCGTTTCAGACAGCGCCAGATGATGCTGAGCCAGTCGCCGCCGCGCAGCAGGGGACGGCGGCTGAATACATCGAAACCGGCGGATTCGATGCGCTCCAGTACACGCAGGCCGCCCTGTACGACAAGCCGGAGTTCCCAGCCGATACGTCCGGGCAGTTTTCCGGCCAGCGGCGCGCCGGAGAGCATCAGCTTGCGGGTGCGTTCGATTTCAAACGCCATGAGCGAGCGCCAGTTTTCCGTCACCTTGCCATCGGCGATATCTTCCGGTGTCACGCCGAAACGGAGCATGTCCTCCATCGGGATATAGATACGGTTCTTGAGCCAGTCCAGCGCCACATCCTGCCAGAAATTGATGAGCTGGAGCGCCGTGCAGATGGCATTGGACATCCGGCAGTTTTCCTCGGTCGCCGCCTCGTACAGATGCAGCATGAGCAAGCCGACAGGATTGGCGGAGCGGCGGCAGTAATCGAGCAAATCGGTATAGGTGTTGTAGCGGGTGACGGAAATATCCTGCCGGAAAGCCGACAGCAGGTTCCTGAACGGTTCCATCGGCAGACTGAAATCGCGGATGACGCCGGAAAGGGCGGCGAACATGCTGTTTTCCGGTGTTTCGCTGTGTTCGATCCGGTCGAGTTCCCGGTTGTAAAACGCCAGTGCCGCCAGCCTTTCATGTGGCGTCAGGTCGCCTTCGTCGGCGATATCGTCGGCAGAGCGCGCGAAACGATAAATCGCCTCCACCGGCTGCCGCAAATGCGGCGGCAGGAGAATGGACGCGACGGGAAAATTTTCGTAATGTTCGACTGCCATGGCATGCCGGATGCTGATGGAAAGCAATTATGGTAAAACAAAAAGTGCGGATATTAAAATCAGACGATGGCGCAAGACGGAATTTGTTTATTGAAATCAGTCGCTTCCGTTCAACGAACGGAAACGGCGCAATCTTGAAAGCGAAAGAATATCAGTGGGTTGACGCACGCATTTCATTCAACATGTCAGGCGTGTCGCACATGCTTGCAAAAAAACGACACGGCAGGCCACCCGGGACAATCGCCGGGTGATGAAACGGAAAAGGCCGGCGATCGCCGGCCTGTCATGCGCAGTACGGGCGGCCTACTGAAGCGTATCGGGCGCGGGCGATGGAACGAGCGGCGCAGAACAGAACGCCTTGAGCGCGCGCAAGTCGCCGGCTGCGGCTTCGGTATTGTCCGGGCTGACCATGGCGGCGGCTTCGAGAATATCCGCATCGCTGCTTTCGAAGGTGATCATGAAAGACTCACCGTTTTTTGTGATGATGAAAGCGCCCAGAATCTTGCCGTTGGACATCCGGAAAACCGGAGGCAAGTTGTATTTCTTTTCAAAATTGCTGAATGCCTTGTCGATTTCTTTTTCGTTCATGGATGAAATTCCGTCAGGAATGAAAAAAGGTTGCGTCGATGCCATACGAGCCGGTCTTGGAGCGACCGGCATCGCAGCCCATGCCGTCATGCCGATTACAGGATCATGAATCCTTCGGGACGGTAATAACCGGCTTCCCTGAGTTTTGC
Source organism: Oxalobacter formigenes (assembly GCA_949290765.1). Lineage (GTDB taxonomy): Bacteria > Pseudomonadota > Gammaproteobacteria > Burkholderiales > Burkholderiaceae_D > Oxalobacter > Oxalobacter formigenes_E. The sequence continues at coordinate 1,874 of CASETG010000010.1, forward strand.
GACCTGCTCGTCGGAGAGCGGGAATTTTTCCTGCTGCTCGAAAATACGGAAGTCGCAACCGACTTCCTCGACCATCTGGAGCGTGAACACGATATCGGAACCGTCTATCTGGAAGCTGAAAACCTCGTCCGGCAGTTCAAAACCCAGGGATTCGATGAATGCTCTCGGTACGGTGTTGTCGTACATGTTGTCGGATTCGCTCATTTCTAACCTTTCAGTGACAGTGACCGGATACGGACGGCCGTCGCCGGTGAAAAATCGGTATTGTAACCAATTCAGGCAAGGATGCTCCAGTTTTTGCCGCTTCATCGGGGCTTCATCATATCCGGGAAGCGGCATGTCCCTGTGGCATGCACGTCCGGACAGACCGTCAGAAGGCCGGCAGGGCATATCAGGCGGCGGCGACGACAGGAAAACGGCCGTAAAAAAGATGCACCGGTACAGTGCAAAAAGAAAAACACGGAAGAAAAAGTCACGATTTTCGCCCGGAAAAGGAGCGTTTTCTGACGGGAACTGTCGCTAAAAAATCGTCCTTTGCACGAAATCGTGCGAAACAGCATGAAAAAACACAATAACCGGTATCTGTTCGCCACGAACGTGTTGACTTACGGTACTATTATACCGAGAGAGATGAGATGGAATTTCCAGTGCGCCGGAGAGCGAACGAAAAGCCCTGCCAGCGCAGTGAAAAGCCGCCGGAATGCACATCAATGCCAGGAGTCACAATGGGAACAAACGAATCTTTGAAAGCGCCGGGAGACCTACCGCGACAGCAAACGGACGAAACGAAAACAGCTTGCATGCAGGATGAATGTCCCGAAGTTACCGAATGCAACGAATACTTCGAACAATACAAGATGCGCGAGCAGGGGCTTCGCTCCGTCAAGGCATGGTCGGACTTTTACGATACCGAAGACCTGCTTGACGTCTATCTGGAAAAACAGGGCTATCCTTTCCAGGCACATCCGGAAATCACGGACAACGCGGAAAGCAACGAATATTTCGAGCAGTACAAGATGCGCGAACAGGGCGCCCGTTCGGTTCAGGCATGGTCGGACTTCTACGACACGGAAGATTTGCTGGACTTTTATCTGGAAAAACAGGGCTACCCGACCAACTAGCGAATGGCGTCGCCTGAAATCCTGGCAGACACGCCATGCAGTACGCCACAGACAGGAAGCCGGAAAATCCATTGACCGGCGCTTGATGAAAAAACCTCTCGCAAGAGAGGTTTTTTCATGTCTGCCGCAACAGACGGCATGACAGCGGCTTCATCTGCCATGAAGGGGCAAGGCAAACAGGAAAGGCGTATGCCGGACGGCATGACAGGGCGGTAAAAGCGGTGCGGAAGAAGCGGGCGGACAAGTCCTGTGACAAGTGGAACATGGTGCGAGGGAGGGGACTCGAACCCCTACACCGCAATGGCGTCAGGACCTAAACCTGGTGCGTCTACCAATTTCGCCACCCTCGCATTTGTTCGGAGCACGCAATTTTACTGCATTTTGTCCGGTTTGGGATGGCCTGCGCCATCGTATCGAACCGAACGCGATCGCCGTCCGTCCATCCGGCAGCTCCGCCACAGCCATCCGCCGCATTCCCGAAAAGCGGCCATGATGCCAAAAAGGCAACAATCCGGCAACACGGGGGGAACGAAGCGGATGAACGGCACAAAAAAGGCGACGGAACACAGGAAGCAGGCTATAATGGCGGCATCATCGCGGGGGTAGCTCAATGGTAGAGCAGAAGCTTCCCAAGCTTACGACGCGGGTTCGATTCCCGTCCTCCGCTCCAGCCTTCCTTCCAGATCGGCCTTGCCAGGCCGTAAATTCCCGTAAAAACAATCGTCCGGACTGCCTTGTCGTGCGCGGCAGTACCTGGCAATCCGGCTTGTGGAATATCCGTCGGGCGAGCGCGCGAAGATGCAAGGGTATCGTTTCTTGAGTTGAATGGCGTGCCGTACACATGCGGACGGGACGGATAACGGGGCGGCATATGGCACGGTTTATGCACATCATTCGGGTGCCATATCCGGCAGCGGGTGTGGTATGTTTCTTTCCCCTTGACAGATTGGGCCGGGATGTTTCCGGCCCTTTTTTTGCGGTCTGTACACCACAGGAACGACAGGTCAATATTCGGATTTCCAGTCGGTTCCCTGATTCCAGCGGGATTCCCAGTGCTGCAAATAGCGTTTCGCGATATCGGGACGGTTCCAGACCACGATGACGTTTTCGCTGTTGTTTTTCGCGGCGGACTTGCTGTAATTGAAACTGCCCGTCTCGACATGCTTGCCGTCCACGATGATGTATTTGTCGTGATGGATACGGTAGGCCGATACGGTACGCAGGGGAATATCGGCATTGACCGCCAGATTCATGGCTGCCTTGCTGGCTTTGGCACGGTTGCCCTTTTCATCGACGATGATGCGGACATCCACGCCGCGTTTTTTTGCGGCGAGCAGGCTTTTCATGACGGCAGGGGATGTGAACGAATAGGCGGCCAGCCGCACATTCTCGCGCGAGGCGTCGATGACTTTCAGAATCAGGGCTTCCGCGCCGTCATCGGGCGAAAACGCGGTTTCGATGACCGTCTGGGCGCGAAGCTGCGCCGAAAAACACAATATCAGGGCAAACAGGAAAAATTGCTGAAGCCGTTTCATGGATGGATGCTCTCCCTAAAAAATTGGATGGGACCGATATTATATTTCAGGAGCGGGCGCGATCATCGCACGCAGGGCTTCGCGGCGGCATCGGCAAGACCGATACCGTCCGCATCCGGTGGCCCGGGATATCGCCGGCGACAGGAGAGCGCATCGGGCCCAGAAACCGGTGCGGACGACGGCAACCATCCGTCCGGATTGCCGTACCACGATCTTTCAGGGCGCTATTTCTTGCGGTCGAGACAGTATTTTTTCATGAAAGAATCGCCCAGCGCGAGCAGAAAACGCATCCTGTAATGGCGGACGCTCAAGTGCCGGAGTGGATGCATTTCCTTGAGAAGCTGTTTTTTGCAATGGTCGATTTCATGCGGCATGTTTGCGACGTAGGCGTTTTTCAGCCTTTTCCAGAGCGCATCGATAAGCTGTCCGTGAATGGACCAGTATAAATGGCTGTCGTTTTTCGCCTGATTCATGAAAAGCCTGATGGTATCCAGACCGAGATCCGTACTGTCTCCATCATCCGGACTGACGGTTTTTTCAGCAGGTACTGGCACCCCTGTCTGACTTGCAGATATGTCGGGAGCGCGAGAAGTCATCAGACTGCCCGCACGAACCCGGTAAAAATACAGCGGGCGATCCACCATGACAGCCGAGGACATCCTTGAAGATACCATTGCGAAATAGCGGACATCCTCTCCCGTTCTCATGCGGGTATCGAAACGCAGCCCACGAAGCGATGGGGCGGAAAACATTTTGTTGAAAATGGATTTTTTCTTGCTTTTGTATTTTCTCCAGTCGTGCAAACCCAGATATTGTTCCAGGATATTGTCCTTGTTCAGTCTGGTATAGGGTACGCGGAATTTTCGTTCGACAGGTGTTTCGCCATCCTTGAACGTGATTGTATTGCAGAGGGCATAATCCACTTTTTCGCGTAGAATCGCCGAAACCATTTCAGACAGAAAGCCGGGTGCGACGAAATCATCGCTGTCGATAAAGGCGATGAAGTCGAAAGAGCCGTCTTTTTCTATGGCATCGAGTGCCGCGTTGCGTGCGCTCGATACGCCACTGTTGGTTTTGTGAATGACACGGAAGCGGTCATCGCGTTTTGCATATTCATCGCAAACCGCACCGGATCCGTCGGTCGAACCGTCGTTGACAAGGAAAGCTACGAAATGCCGATGGGTTTGTTTCAGAATACTGTCAAGGCATTCGGCAAGGTAACGTTCCACATTGTAGACGGGGATGACAATGGCGATACGGGAGTCGGACATCTTGAGAAAACCATTTTGGGAAAACGTGAGATGACGACAGCGGGACGGTCAAAAACGGATCCGGCCAGACTGTACGGGAAACAAAATATTTTATCATTTCGGCATCGTGCAAGCGATGGTTCCGGACGACAATGTGGTTTCATGATAGCAACGGACCGGTTGTTCCTGAAGGATACGAAAACAGCGTGCACGCGGAACAGGGAAAAGCGCAAGGCAGGCGGAAAATATCCGCTCAAACCACCGCCGTCTGCTCCAGACGCTGTTTTTCCAGTATCCGGATGAGTTCGTCGCGCAGGGTGTAAAGCCGGTCGATGACAAGGCGTACCTTGTCGGCGCGTTCGTGCAGACCGCGCGAGCGCAGTTTTTCCTCGCGCTGCATCAGCCCGTTGATCGACTGGACCAGCGCATGGGCGCTGATTTCCAGTCCTTCCAGAATGGTGGCCTGTTCAGTCATTGCAGTGGCGGTTTGCTTCGGAATCGTTTTCGAGGGACTGTTCGGCAGCCATCGCCCAGATGGCGTCGTCGAACAGTTTTTCCATCAAGTCGAAGGCTTCGTCGCGGTTGCCCGCGAGCCATGCGGCAGCGACGTCGCCGAGGTCGCGTCCGTTCGTGTGCCGCAACAGGGCGTCGCCGATGCCCTCGGCGATTTCGGGGCTGTTTCCCGCCGAATTGCGGATGATTTCATAATGAATATTGACGAGTCTGTCCTGCATGCCGCACCGTTTCGCAAGTTATGTCCGGATGGTCTGTAACTTTCGGGAAAAAACGGAATGTCTGGAACCGGAAGTTACAGGATTGAAAGCGAATGTTACAGTAAAAAAAAACTTTCTACAACGAAAGGTTGCAACAGGGCAGGATTTCCGGAAAAACGGGATGACAGGCGGGATACGGGGGCATACGGCCTGAAGCCGTGTATGGCCTGCGCCGTCAGTGTTCCTTTTTCTCGATGGATTCCCAGAGAATTTCGATATAGCGGTTTATCAGGGAAAGCTGTTCGTCCGAAAACTGGCAGAACTGTTCGCGTGTGATGGAAAAAGGCCAGTCGTCGCAGGCATGTATCCGGTCGCCGACCAGATAGTCGGCATGTTCTTCCTCGACGGACGGATAATGCACGCTTTCGGTTGCCGAAATGCCGAACTGGAGATAGGCAGGCGATACGCCAAGCACATCGGCCAGCTTGTTCAGTGTCGCGCCACGGGGAAGATTTTTCGCTTTTTCCCATTTTTGCACTGCCTGCGGCGTCACGCCGATTTTACGTGCCAGTTCGGACTGGCTGATATTCATGCTGTGACGGCAGTTCTCGATTCTTTTGGCGATTTTTTCCATGCAAAAGACAAACAGGAGTTCGTGCAATAAAGATTGAAAACGGGCATATTGTATTACCAAACCGTACTCATCCGTCAAAATAAAATCGTATCCGTGCCGTACATGAAAAACATTTTCCGGAGAGTGTCCCGTACCGCTTCCCGGGGCGTCATGGCGGGCTTTCAGGAATGCACAAAACCGGTGCGGACGGATCAGCCGGAAACGGGATGCCGCAGCTTGCCGGACGAATGCCGTTCATCCTGCGACTGGACGGCGGTACCGTCCAGTATCGCGGGATTGAACGTATGGTCGATGCGCTCCAGCCATTCGTCATGCAGCCGGAACATGAATTCCATCCTGATATTGCCGGAAGCGGGTACCTGCCTGACCGGAATGATGATGGCCGCCCTGGACATGGGGGGGACATTCCGGTAAAACGGCGGTGCGTTGTATGCCCCCTGACGGAACGCCAGCACGCCCAGATCGGACGCCGTCTTGTTGTTGATTTCGTAATCGAGCAACAGGCTGTTCGGGTTGAGTTGCGGCCAGATATCTTTCAGGCTCTCCGGTACGGCGACATCCTTGTAATCGGATTTTTTACGGATACCCAGCAGCCTGACGGGAAATTCGCTGTCGCTGTAACTCTTGCGGAGCTCGGACTCCTGATAGGCGTCCAGATTGCTCCAGCCCAGATTGCTGACGCCGGTAAGATTGCGTTCATCGAGCTTGTCGGCAACATAGTCGATGATTTGTCCCGTATAGTAAAGCACGGGGAAAAGGCCGATAAGCAGGCTGATGATCAGTGCGCTGACGCCATAATTGAACGGAATGTGGTCGGGCGTCTTGCAGATTTTGCCGGCGGTTTCGCTGGAAGAGACCGACAGGATTTTCGACGAATCGAAAATGCCGCTCCGGATCTGGAGCAACAGGTTGACTTCCTGTTTTTTGTGGATGCGTCCGATATGGATGACATGGTCGGCGAGCGCCACATCGGCGATGCTCGAGGCGGCGATGGTTGCCGTAATGGACGGATCGAGTTCGACGCGGACGTTATCCTCGACCTGATTGCCCCGGTTGGATACGACGAGCTGATAGACCGGATATTGACTGTCGTCCGCGGCGTTCTGGAAAAGAACCGGCGCGCTCGCATAAAGCTGGCGGATATGGTAAAGCCAGGCGATCATGGAAGACACCAGCACGATGACCGTGCCGACGGTGATTTCTTCGAGAATGTCGATAAGCATGGGCGAATCTGCTGTCAAAAGGGAATCGCGTTTCCCGCAAACCGTCACACGGTCCCGGCAAGACCGTGTCCCGACTGCCGGTTTTTGTTTGCCGACATTATTTCATTTTGCCAACAAAACCGGCGAAAAAACAATAGCATCCGCCGATATGTCGCACGCGGCGTCGCAGCGGTGTCCGTTTTTTACACCATTTCCCGCAAGCGGTCGGCAAGGCCGGAATGTCTGGCCGAACCGGTTTCCAGACCTTGTGCAAGCACATCCGCACCGGCCATGACCGTCATCGTGTTTTTCGCGCGGGTGATGCCGGTATAGACCAGCTCGCGGCACAGGACGCGATAAAACCGTTCCGGAAAGAGCAGGGCGACCTCATCGAACTCCGAGCCCTGCGACTGGTGCACCGTCATCGCGAACGACGTTTCATATACGCCCAGACGCGAAGGGGCGACACTGCGGAAAGAGCCGTCGTCCTTCATGAACCATACCGCCAGATTGCCCGTTTCGTCCGGCAGCGCGATACCGACATCGCCGTTGAACAGGCGCAAGGCATAATCGTTACGCCGGATCATGACCGGTTTTCCGGCGAACCATCCCGCCCCGTCGGCATCGGCTCTGCCGGAAGCGGACGACACGGTTTTGGCCATCGCCGCGGCGATCTGGCGGTTGATTTCGCCTACACCGAAAGGCCCCTCGCGCACGGCGCACAGGATGCGGAAACGGTTGAACGTGGCGAAAACCTTGCCGATGTCATGGGGCGCTGTTCTGACGCAATCGAAATAGGGCGAATACCGCTCCAGCAGGAAGCCGGTACAGGAAGCTGCGAGTGCCGGATCGTCCATATCCCGCCAGCCGACCGAAGGATATTGCCCGGAACAAAGCCGTTGCAAGGCCTGCTGCGTGCGGCGTTCCCGGATATCGGAGGCCAGCAGCCCGATGCCGGAATCGGCGGTGAAACGGTAATTGCGCGTCAGCCATACGACACTGTCGGCCAGCGGGGCGGTCTGCGATGCCGCCGATGGCGACTCCGGCAGGGAAGATGACCCGGCCAGCGCCGCCAGATCGTCCAGACAATCCCGTGAAAAAACACGGTGCGCGCTCAGTTCGGCGAATACCGAACCGGCTTCCACGGCGGCCAGCTGGTCCTTGTCGCCCAGCAATATCACCCGTGCGCCGTGGGGAACGGCATCGAACAATCGCGCCGCCATCGCCAGATCGAGCATCGAGGCTTCATCGATGACCAGCGTATCCAGCGGCAGGGGGTTTTCCGCATGATGGCGGACCGAAGTCCCGTCGGCCGTCAT
>CASETG010000011.1 GCA_949290765.1 Oxalobacter formigenes
CCTTTTCAAATCAGGAGAAGGCTCTGCCGCTGGCAGAGCCTTTTCATATTGACCGGATACGTTCATGAAATTCATTGACGAAGCAAAAATCGAGGTAATCGCCGGAAACGGAGGCAACGGTGTTGCTTCGTTCAATCGCGAGAAATTCAGACCGTTCGGCGGTCCGGACGGTGGCGACGGCGGCAAGGGCGGCAGCATCTGGGCGATTGCCGACAACAACGTCAACACCCTGATCGACTATCACTACACCAAAATGTTCCGCGCCAAAAACGGCGAAAACGGCCGTGGCTCGGACTGCTACGGAAAGGGAGCCGACGATATCGTCCTGCGTATGCCGGTCGGCACGATCATCACCGACCGTGAAACCGGACAGATCATCGCCGACCTTGTCGAACACGGACAAAAACAGCTTCTGGCACGTGGCGGCGAAGGCGGATGGGGAAATATCCATTTCAAAAGTTCGACGAACCGCGCACCGCGGCAAAAAACGGATGGCAAACCGGGCGAACGGCTCGAACTTCTGCTTGAGCTGAAAGTACTGGCCGATGTCGGCCTTCTCGGCATGCCCAATGCCGGCAAATCGACCCTGATTTCGGCCGTTTCCAACGCACGTCCGAAAATCGCCGACTATCCGTTCACCACATTGCAGCCCAATCTTGGTGTTGTCCGTATCGGTCATGAAAAGAGTTTCGTCATCGCCGACATTCCCGGCCTGATCGAAGGCGCTGCGGAAGGTGCAGGTCTGGGACACCAGTTCCTGAGACACTTGCAACGCACACGGCTGTTGCTGCATCTGATCGATTTGTCCCCCTTCGACGAAACTGCCGATCCTGTCGCGCAAGCGCGCGCGCTGATTGCGGAACTGGAAAAATACGATCCCGAGCTGGCCCGCAAACCGCGATGGCTGGTCCTGAACAAACTGGATCTGATTCCCGAAAGCGAACGTGCCGAAAAGGTTCGCGATCTGGTATCACGCCTGCAATGGGATGGCCCCGTTTTCGAGATTTCGGCTTATACTAAAACCGGCTGTCATGAGTTGATGGAAGCCATTTACCGGCATTTCGAACAGCAGCGCCGTATGGATGAACAGGCAGCAAAAACCGCCCTTGTCCAGGAAGCGCGACATATCGATTCCATCGATTCGGACGACCCCCGTTTCAAATCCGTTGAATAACCCATTGTGCCGGCCACTGACATGAACTCGGTCATACAAAACGCAAAACGCCTTATCATCAAAGTCGGTTCTTCACTGGTCACCAACGACGGTCACGGGCTGGATCATGACGCCATCGCCAAATGGTCTGAACAAATCGCCCGACTGCGGCATCAGGGAAAGGAAATCATCCTGGTCAGCTCCGGAGCGATTGCCGAAGGTATGTTGCAGCTGGGATTCAGCAAGCGTCCTGTGGATATTCACGAATTGCAGGCTTGTGCGGCGGTCGGACAAATGGGACTGGTGCAAATCTACCAGACCAGTTTCGAGACGCATGGTCTTCATACCGCACAGGTTTTGCTCACACACGCCGACCTTGCCGACCGTGAACGCTACCTGAATGCACGTTCCACGCTGCTTACGCTGTTGCGCTTCGGCGTGATTCCGATCATCAACGAAAACGATACCGTCGTCACGGATGAAATCAAGTTCGGAGACAACGATACGCTGGGCGCACTGGTCGCCAATCTGGTCGAAGCGGATGCGCTGATCATCCTGACTGACCAAAAGGGACTGTTCACCGCCGACCCGCGCAAAGACCCCGATGCAAAGCTGGTTGCAAACGCACAGGCTGGCGACCCGAAACTGGAAAGTATGGCTGGCGGCGCAGGAACGGGTATCGGACGCGGCGGCATGCTCACCAAGGTACTGGCAGCGAAACGTGCCGCCAGTTCGGGTGCCCACACCGTCATTGCATGGGGACGTGAAAACGATGTTCTGTTGCGTCTGGCCACCGGGGAAATGATCGGTTCGCAACTGGTTGCGCCCAACAGTCATCTCCAGGCACGCAAACAGTGGATCGCAGACCATCTTCAGACAGCCGGCAATGTCGTACTGGATGCAGGCGCGGTACAGAAAGTCCGTGATGAAGGAAAATCCTTGTTGCCTATCGGTGTGATCCGTATTGCCGGTGAATTCGGACGAGGTGAAATCATTTCATGCCTGGACGAATCCGGCAAGGAAATCGCACGGGGCCTGACCAATTATTCCAGTACGGAAGCCCTGCTGATTTCACGGCACAAATCATCGGACTTCCCCGGCATACTGGGATACGAGGGAGCGCCGGAGCTGATCCACCGGGACAATATGATCGTTCTTTGAACGCTAGAACGAGCTGCCGGTATAGTTGTTCCGGATAATGGAGCGTTTGTTTCGAATGCGGAAAATCATGTCTTCCGCCGAACCGGCAATCGCTTTTCCGTCACAGAAAAATTCCTGCACCAGCACAGCTCTCGGACGATTGGCGGCATGAAAGTTGATCAGTCGCCAGTCCTCGTTTTTCGACATGACCCACTTGCCGTTGCGATGTCCATAGGCATATCGTCTGAATTCGAACGTCCCGCAGCGTACACCTTCATAGCTGACGTTTTTCGCGCCGGCATTGCTTTTCGTCACCATCGTATAACGGATTTCATCAGGACTGACAGAGATGGATTCCGGATCGATGAAAAAAGACTGTGTCTGTGTCGGACCGACTTCGAACTGCAAGAGTTTTTCCTCCACGGGGAATGCCGGCAACTTCACAGGCAATACCTTGTATTCCCTTGGTTTTTCTTCCTCGTCATCGCCATATTCGCCGAAAATGATTTCGGCTGAGGCATGAACGGAGACAAGAAGCAACGCAACGGCACCTGCCCATTTGCGCCAGCCCTCAAAAAACTCAACCCATGTTTTTCGCATCCGATATCCCGTCCGATTCTGCCGCTTCCGTTTTTTTCCGTTCAGCCGGCTGTTTTCCCTTGCCCGTGACCAGCGGCAAACCACCCGCATAGAGCCTGAAATATTGCTGATTGTCCGGTTTGGGCGGCGGATTCAGAAAACGCGAGAGTTCCTGAAGCGCTTTCAAATAGACATCCCTTTTGAATTCAATCACGACATCGAGCGGCACCCAGTATTTATGCCAGCGCCAGGCGTCGAATTCCGGCGTATTGGTCAACCGCAAATTGATATCGGTATCCCTGCCGAGCATCCGCAGCAGGAACCATATCTGTTTCTGACCACGGTAATGCCCCCTGACTTCACGCCGGATAAAATGGGCGGGCACTTCATAGCGTAGCCAGTTCCGTGTCCTGCCGACCACCTTGACATGTTCCTGCCGCAAACCGGTTTCTTCCTGCAATTCGCGATACATGGCCTGTTCCGGCGTTTCACCATACTTGATGCCACCCTGCGGAAACTGCCACGACTGCTCACGGACACGTTTTCCCCACCACACCTCATCGTTGGTATTGAGCAAAATAATACCGACGTTGGGGCGGTAACCTTCACGGTCCAACATGTTTCACCTCAAAGTCTTTGCAAAATGCGCTTTCCATAGCCCGCTGTCCGTCATTTCGGCCTGAAAGTTTACGATAGTTACAACAAACCGCCATCTATTTCAGACGATCATGCAAACTGTGAACGCATCTGCCAGCTAATCCTTTAGAATCATATGGATTATAACTCTGTTACGTTCATAAAAGAATTCACAGCCATGCGTGCATCACAATTTTTTATTTCGACGCTGAAAGAAGCACCCGCCGATGCGGAAATCATCAGTCACAAACTCATGGTCAGAGCCGGTATGATCCGGCGTCTGGGCTCGGGTATTTATGCCTATATGCCGATGGGGCTTCGCGTCATCCACAAAATCGAGAATATCATCCGGGAAGAAATGAACCGTTCCGGCGCCGTCGAATTGCTCATGCCTATCGTGCAACCTGCCGAACTCTGGCAGGAAACCGGCCGTTGGCAAAAATACGGTCCTGAACTGCTGCGTATCAAGGATCGGCATGACCGCGATTTCATCATCCAGCCGACTTCCGAGGAAGTGATTACGGATATCGCCCGCAACGTCATCAAGTCCTATCGCCAGCTGCCCGTCAATTTCTACCACATCCAGACGAAATTCCGTGATGAACGGCGTCCGCGTTTCGGTCTGATGCGCGGTCGCGAATTCACGATGAAAGACGCCTATTCATTCGACCGTGACATCGAGGGACTGAAAAAATCCTACCAGATCATGTTCGATGCCTATATCCGTATCTTCAACCGCTTCGGTCTGAAATTCCGTCCGGTTGCCGCGGATAACGGCGCCATCGGTGGCTCGGGTTCCCATGAATTCCACGTCATCGCAGAAACCGGTGAAGATGCATTGGTCTATTCCATGGAATCGGATTATGCCGCCAATATGGAAGCCGCCATCGCACTGCCGCCTTCCGGCTCGCGCCCTGCACCGACCCAGACCATGCAGAAAGTGCCTACGCCAGGACAAAAAGCCTGCGAGGATGTAACCGCTTTCCTGAAACAGCCCCTGACCAGCTCGCTGAAGGTCATCGCCGTCATCCGCACCGAAATTCCTGAAGACGCACCCGGCCATTTCGCCGTCATTCTGATGCGTGGCGACCACGAACTCAACGAAGTCAAAACCCAGAAAAACATCGGCGATTTCCGTTTCGCCAGCGAAAGCGAAATCGTGCATTATTTCGGTTGTCCGTCCGGATATCTCGGCCCGGTCGGCCTGAGCGACCGCTCCGACATCGCGTTTTATGCCGACCATGCCGTGACAATCATGAGCGACTTCATTTGCGGAGCCAATGAAAAGGATATGCACTATACCGGCGTCAACTGGGAGCGCGATGTGCCGTTGCCTGGTGTCGTCGCCGATTTCCGCAATGTAGTCGAAGGCGACCCCTCTCCGGACGGGAAAGGTACGCTGGCCATCCAGCGCGGCATCGAGGTCGGCCATGTCTTCCAGCTGGGTACACGTTACTCCAGCGACATGAACGCTACTTATCTGGATGAAAACGGGAAACCGCAACTGATGCAAATGGGCTGCTACGGCATCGGCGTCACACGAATCGTCGGCGCAGCCATCGAACAGAACAATGACGACCGCGGCATCATCTGGCCGACGTCGATCGCACCGTTCGAGGTCGTTCTCTGTCCGTTGGGATATGACCGTAGCGAAGCCGTCAAAAATACTGCCGACAACCTGTATGAAACACTGAAAGCATCGGGTATCGATGTCATTCTGGACGACCGTGGCGAACGGCCGGGCGTCATGTTCTCGGATTGGGAGCTGATCGGCATACCGCATCGCATCGTCATCGGCGAACGCGGCCTCAAAAAAGGTGAACTTGAATATCAGGGACGGCGTGACGAACAGGCTACCGCCGTCGCAGCCGACAATATGGCTGCTTTCATCCGCGACAAACTGGCCGGCGAGCGGTAAAACGGAACGCGTGCCGGACATTCAGCGCAAAATGCCTGGCCGCGCCGACCGGCCAACCCATAAAAAAACGCCAGAATGCTCTGGCGTTTTTTTATGGTCTCATGAGGCGATCTCGCATATTGTGGCATACAATCCACACTGCCGACGTTTTCGAATGAAAACAGCAACTCACACCGACCCGGCCGGTATCCTTCAAACACTCCAGCGACAAACCGTTTGGGTTTTACTTGAGCTGTGCCGATACCAGCTTGGTCATTTCAAACATCGAAACCTGCGCTTTTCCTCCAAAAACAGGTTTCAGTTTGTCGTCCGCATTGATCATCCTGCGATTGTTCTTGTCTTGCAGGTTATTTTGCTTGATATAGTCCCAGATTTTTTTGGTCACTTCAGTACGCGGCATGGGAGACGCGCCGATTACGGCAGCCAGCACGGCACTCGGAGTGACTGGTTTCATGAAAGCGGCGTTCGGTGTACGTTTCGCCGCATCGGCTTTCGCTGCCGGTTCGGCCTTTCGGGATGCCGGCGCTTTGGTAGATTTTGCTGCAGGTTTTTTTGTTGCCATAACGATACCTCATATACAAAGTACGAAGGGGAATTTATGTAACTTACTGCATGAACAAATATAGGTGCTAAATCTCGTAAAACGCAAGCATTTTTTCCCACAGGACGACCAAAGTGTGGTTAATATGCTTTTCTTATCCCCTTCCAAAAACGTCTGGCACAAATTCATTGATTTTCAAGGACGTTTCGCGGGCCTTACCGCATACCCGGCATCATTCCTTTCAGACCACGCATCAGCTTCATCATGCCGCCGTTTCTCATTTTCTTCATCATCGACTGCATTTGTTCGAACTGCGAAAGCAGGCGGTTGACTTCCTGAACCTGTACGCCTGCTCCTGCCGCGATTCGCCGTTTGCGCGATGCCTTGATCAGTTCCGGTTTCGCACGTTCCTGGGGCGTCATCGAATTGATGATACCTGCCATCCTGCCTACATGCCGGTTGGCCTGCTCCATATTGGCACCTTGTGCCGCCTGCCGGAACTGCGCGGGCATTTTGTCGAGCATGCCCGACAAACCGCCCATGTTTTTCATTTGTTCAAGCTGTGCCTTGAAATCGTTCAGGTCGAAACGCCCCCCGACCTTCAGCTTCTTTTCCAGCTCCTGAGCAGCTTTGATATCGACATTTTTGCGCGCTTCTTCCACCAGCGCCAGAATATCGCCCATACCCAGTATCCGGTTCGCCATCCTGACCGGATCGAAGGCTTCCAGCCCGTCGAGTTTTTCCGAAACACCGACGAACTTGACCGGTTTGCCGGTGATATGCCGTACCGACAACGCCGCACCGCCCCGCGCATCGCCATCGAGCTTGGTCAGCACGATACCTGTCAGCGGCAAGGCATCGTTAAAGCTTTTGGCGACATTGATGGCATCCTGCCCCAGCATCGCATCCACGACGAACAACGTTTCTATCGGCGACAATGCACGATGCAAACCGGATATTTCCTGCATCATTTCCTCGTCGATCCCCAAACGCCCCGCCGTATCGACGATCAGCACATCGTAAAAATGACGTTTGGCATGATCCAGTGCAGCCTGCGCAATAGCGACCGGCTGTTGCGATGTATCGGTTCCGAAAAAATCGGCACCGCTTTGTGCCGAAACCGTTTCAAGCTGTTTGATCGCCGCAGGCCTGTAGACGTCCGTCGATACCGTCAACACCTTTTTTTTCTTTTCCTGACGCAGATATCTGGCCAGTTTGCCCACCGTCGTCGTTTTGCCCACACCCTGCAAACCTGCCATGAGAATGATCGCTGGCGGTTGCGTGGCGAAATTGAGCTGCGAAGCCTTCTCACCCAGATCGGCCCCCATGACGCTGGCCAGTTCCTGCTGAACCACGCCGACCAGTGCCTGTCCAGGCGAAAGCGAATCCATCACTTCCTTGCCCATCGCCTTTTCGCGCACCTTGCCGATAAAGTTCTTGACGACAGGCAGCGCGACATCGGCTTCCAGTAACGCCAGTCTCACTTCGCGCAGCATCTCCGCCGTATTGGCTTCCGTTAAGCGTGCCTCGCCACGAATCGTTTTGACGACCCTGGCCAGACGTTGAGTCAGGTTATCCAGCATAGCTATCCAGTAACAAATGAATTTGACGAAAAGACCCGGTCGGGTCACAGCCCCAGCGCCCTATTGTAATCACATTTCCGGCACGACCGGCAAAATACGGAAAACGGAAATCACCACGACGCTGCTTTCATGTCTCCTGCTGCAAACGATTTGCGTCATTTTCGTTCCGATTTGAAATCGATGACGGGCAATATCTGTCTCACGAAGGCTTTTTTAGTTGCGAACCGCACTTTGTATATTCTACAATGACCTTTAACTTTGAATTAGTGTAACCTTTTTTCCTGCAGAGAAAGCGAGACCCGAATATGACATCAGATATTGCAATTGCTCAAAGTGCGAAAATGCTTCGCATCAGTCAAGTTGCGCAACGCTATGACATCGAGGAAGAATACCTGGAACCCTACGGTCACTACAAAGCCAAAATTTCACTGGACTTCCTCGACACTCTGAAGGACAAACCGGATGGCAAACTGATCATGGTCACCGCCATCAACCCGACTCCGGCCGGTGAAGGCAAGACCACAACCACGATCGGTCTGGGCGACGCACTCAATCGCATCGGCAAAAAAGCTATTATCTGTCTTCGCGAACCCTCCATGGGACCGGTATTCGGCATGAAAGGCGGCGCTGCCGGCGGCGGTTACTCCCAAGTCATCCCGATGGAAGACATCAATCTCCATTTCACCGGCGACATCAGCGCCGTTGCCATGGCGAACAACCTGTTGTCCGCCCTGATCGACAACCACATCCATCATGGCAACGAACTGGGTATCGACGCACGCCGTATCGTCTGGAAACGCGTCATCGACATGAATGACCGTTCCTTGCGCAACATCACCGTCGGTCTGGGTGGCCCGGCCAACGGTTTCCCGCGTGCCGACGGTTTCAATATCGCCGTCGCATCCGAAGTCATGGCGATTTTCTGTCTGGCCACGAGTCTGCAGGATTTGAAGGAACGCCTCGGCAAAATCGTCGTCGCCTATACCCGTGACCTGAAACCGATTTTCGCCAGCGATCTCAAGGCACATGGCGCAATGGCCGCACTGCTCAAGGATGCCATCAAACCCAATATGGTCCAGACGCTGGAAAACAATCTGGCATTCATCCATGGCGGTCCGTTCGCCAACATCGCGACCGGCAGCAACTCGGTCATCGCGACCAAGTCCGCACTGAAACTGGCCGACTATGTCGTCACCGAAAGCGGTTTCGGTGCCGATCTCGGCGCTGAAAAATTCGTCGATATCGTCTGCCGCAAATCGGGGCTCCGTCCGGACTGTGCCGTCATCGTCGTCACCATCCGCGCACTGAAATATCATGGCGGCGTCAACCTGCCTGATCTGGGCAAGGAAAATCTGGCAGCGCTTGAAAAAGGCATTGCGCATCTCGAACGTCACGTCAACAACATCCGCAACCATTACGGTTTGCCGTGTGTCATCTGCATCAACCACTTCACACTGGATACCGATGCCGAAATCCAGCTGCTCAAGGACAAGATGGCAAGCCGTGGCGCACCGATCGTCGTTTCCAAACACTGGAGCGAAGGCGGCAAGGGTGCCGAAGAACTGGCACAGACCGTGGTCAACGTCATCGAAACCACGCCGAGCAACTTCAAGTTCGTCTATGACGAAACCGATTCCTTGTGGAACAAGATGGCTACACTGGCAACCAAACTGTATGGCGCACGCGACATCGTCGCCGACAGCAAGGTCAAGGCACAAATCCGCAAACTGGAAGAAGACGGTTACAAGAACTATCCGATTTGTGTCGCCAAGACGCAATATTCTTTCGCGACCGATCCGGCATTGCGCGGCGCACCATCCGGCCACTCCGTCAATATCCGCGAAGTCCAGCTGGCATCGGGTGCCGAATTCATCGTGATGTTGTGCGGCGATGTCATGACCATGCCAGGTCTGCCGAAAGTACCGTCATCCAACATGATCGACATCGATGGAGAAGGACGGATCGTCGGATTATTCTGATTTTCGATGCCTCGTCCGGCTTATACGCCGGATGAGGCAACAGGGTAAATGAGCCATTCTGCGTCATAAACGCAGGATTCATTTTTTATTTGAATTTCATGATTAGAAGGCAGGTTCGCCGCTTTGGTGCGAATCTGACAACACCGCCCCGCAATGCGTTATCTATCAGATAACGTAGAGTACCTGTTTTACCGGCAAGGTTCTATCGTAACGGGCATGGGTTTTTCTCATATGTACGAGAACTTCATACATACATAAAAACGGAATTGATAAAAACAGTCCGACAAACAGGTCATATCGCCGCGAAGCCATGCTGAAACGGCAAATCACCTGCCAGTCGAGGACGAAGAAAAGGGAAAGAACATGAAAATAGCGATCATAGGAGCCGGAGCGATAGGAGGCTACGTAGGAGTGAAGCTGGCGTTATCCGGAGAAGACGTAACCTTCATTGTGAGGGGAGCGAACCTGGAAGCCA
>CASETG010000012.1 GCA_949290765.1 Oxalobacter formigenes
GACCAGAAAATTGGCGACTTTCTCCATCGACTGTGTAATGCTGCTGATATACACCCTGGAAACGAGTGCGAAAACTTTTTTCTTCGTTTGCATGTTTATCTGGGGATGAACTGTCAATACTTTCAGATTACACCAAAAAACGCCTCTGAAACATAAAATTATCTTCAAACCAACAACTGCCGCCATAAATCGGCCACAACACCGGCACATACCCCGTACACCACCCGTGCAGACATCCTCGCCATACACCGACGCCATCCGGATATCATCCCGCGCGATACAGACGTCGTCTCACATAACTTCCGCGACTGCTGACGAAACGCATACAAAAAGGACAAGCGTAAAACAAAACGGATATTTGATTTAAAATATTCTGACAAACCCAACGAAACATCCACTTGAACATGTCACTCGAACCGCGCGCGCAAACCTTGCTAAAGACACTGGTCGAACGCTATATCGCCGAAGGCCAGCCTGTCGGCTCGCGCGTGTTGTCCAAGCTGTCCAAACTGGATCTGTCTCCGGCGACCATCCGCAACATCATGGCCGATCTGGAAGAAATGGGTTTCGTCGCCAGTCCGCATACATCGGCCGGACGAATACCGACACCGAAAGGTTTCCGCGTTTTTGTCGATACCCTGCTGACTGTACAGCCCGTCAGCGAAAACGCCATCGAATCGAGCCTGCAACTGACCACCCGTATCGGACAACCGCAAAAAATCATCGCCAATGCCGCACAAATGCTGTCGTCCCTGACGCAATTCGCAGGCGTGGTACTGGCACCACAACACGAATCCGCCTTTTCGCAAATCGAATTTCTGCGCCTGTCCGAAAAGCGGATACTGCTCGTCATCGTCACGCCGAACGGCGACGTGCAAAACCGGTTGCTGCTGACCGAATCGGACTACACGCCATCGCAACTCAACGAAGCCGCCAATTACATCAACCGCCATTACAGCGGCCTGAGCTTCAACGAAATACGCCTTCGCCTGCGCAACGAGCTGAAAGAAATCCACGGCGACCTTACCAAACTGATGCAAACCGCCATCGAAGCGGGTAACGAAGCCATCGCCGACAATACCGAAGACGTCGTGATCGCCGGAGAAAACAATCTGCTCAACGTCCACGACTTCACCTACGACCTCAATTCGCTGCGCAAACTGTTCGCCATGTTCGAACAGAAAACCCAGCTGATGCAACTGCTCGACATCTCAAGCAAGGCCAGCGGCATCCAGATTTATATCGGCGGCGATTCACAACTGGTTCCCATGGACGACATGAGCGTCGTGACGGCACCCTATCAGGTCAACGGCAAAATCGTCGGCACCCTGGGCGTCATCGGCCCGACACGCATGGCCTACCAGAAAGTCATCCCTATCGTGGACATCACAGCGCGTCTGCTGTCGAACGCGCTGAGCCATTCCAGTTCCATCAGCGATACTGATTGATTTCGTCCCGAGTCCTGATGGCGGCACGTCTGGAAATCGCGGCATAATTCTCGTTTTCGCCGACACCTGCATACAAAATGGCGCGCGATGAATTGATCATCATGCCGCGCCCGTCCGCAGTTTTCCCCGCAGCAACCGTCGCTTCAACATTGCCGCCCTGTGCGCCGATGCCCGGAATCAGCAACGGCATATCCCCCACGATAGCGCGCACCTCAGCGATTTCATGCGGAAAAGTCGCGCCGACGACCATGGCGCACTGTCCATGCACATTCCATTTTTCCGCCACCAGACGGGCGACATGCTGATACAGCGGCACCGTCCGTCCGGACACATTGACTTCCAGAAACTGGAGATCAGAGCCGCCAGGATTGGACGTACGCGCCAGAATAATGGCACCCCGATCGCGATACTCGAGATAAGGTTCGACAGAATCGAATCCCATATAAGGACTCAAGGTCACGGCATCGGCGTTATAACGCTCGAACGCCTCGCGCGCATACTGCTGTGCCGTCGCACCGATATCGCCACGTTTGGCATCCAGAATCAGGGGAATATCCGGATACTGCTCCCGGACATACGCACAAATGGCTTCCAGCTGATCCTCGGCTCTCGCCGCATGGAAATAGGCGATTTGCGGCTTGAACGCACACACCAGATCGGCCGTCGCATCCACAATTCCCTTGCAAAACGTGTAAATCGCATCCGGTTTCCCGCGGAGATATTCCGGAAAACGATTGATATCCGGATCCAGTCCGACACACAAAAGCGAATGGTTCTTTTCCCAAGCAGCCGATAATTTCCCGATAAATGTCACTGTCAAATCTCCGTCCAAAAATAGCGTTGCCGAAACCGGTCATATTATCACCCAGCAACAACCCGCTTATCCAGCCAAGAATGAAAACGACACAGATTTCTTCATACCGATACACCCGCACACTCCGCACCATCACATGCCTGACACCGGCGCGTCACAACAAAAAAGGCAGCTTGCGCTGCCTTTTTCCGGAACGTTTTGCCGTCATTTCGCTTTCTCGGCGTGTCTGCCGACGGCGCTGCAATCGTTTTCTATCACGATCACCGTGGGAGGGCCCGCCATACGGGAAACAGCGGGAGCGCTTGCCTGCACCGGTTTTTCCGCCGGTGCGACATAACCTGCAGTCATCGGCAACAGCGGCACAACCAGCAACGCCACGATATTGATGATTTTGATCAGCGGA
This sequence comes from Oxalobacter formigenes, assembly GCA_949290765.1. Lineage (GTDB taxonomy): Bacteria > Pseudomonadota > Gammaproteobacteria > Burkholderiales > Burkholderiaceae_D > Oxalobacter > Oxalobacter formigenes_E. The sequence goes on from CASETG010000012.1 coordinate 2,666, forward strand.
TTGACGGCAGGCCCCGCCGTATCCTTGTAAGGGTCACCCACCGTATCACCGGTAACCGCTGCCTTGTGCGCATCGGAACCTTTGCCCCCGAAATGCCCGTCCTCGATATACTTCTTGGCATTGTCCCAGGCACCACCACCGGTCGTCATGGAAATGGCGACAAACAACCCCGTCACGATCGTTCCCATCAGCACACCGCCCAACGCGGCCGGACCGATGAGCAAACCGACCAGAACCGGAACGATCACCGGCAACAACGAGGGCAGAATCATTTCATGGATCGCCGCGGAAGTCAGCATATCGACCGCCTTGTCATACTGCGGCTTTGCAGTACCCTCCATAATGCCCTTGATCTCCCTGAACTGCCGTCTGACTTCCAGCACCACCGAACCGGCAGCGCGCCCGACGGCCTCCATCGCCATCGCGCTGAACAGATAAGGAATCAGGCCACCGATAATCAGACCGATAATCACGCGTGGATTCGACAAATCGAACGCCGTCGACAAACCGATCGAATCCAGCGCATGCGTATAGTCCGCAAACAGCACCAGTGCCGCCAGACCGGCCGAACCGATCGCATACCCCTTCGTCACCGCCTTTGTCGTATTGCCAACCGCATCCAGCGGATCGGTGACGGCCCGTACCGATTCAGGCATTCCCGACATTTCCGCAATACCGCCCGCATTGTCCGTAATCGGACCATAGGCATCCAGCGCCACCACGATACCCGCCATCGACAACATCGAAGTCGCAGCCACCGCGACACCGTACAAACCGCCGCAAAACTGATACGTTACATAAATGGCGACACAAACGGCCAGCACCGGATAGGCCGTCGATTTCATCGACACACCCAGACCGGCGATGATATTCGTACCGTGCCCCGTCGTCGAAGCCTCGGCAATATGCCTGACCGGCTTGAAATCCGTCCCCGTATAGTATTCCGTGATATACACCATCAGCGCGGTCAGCACGATACCGATCACCGTCGCGCCGATCATCTGGTAACGCATCCCCTCAGGCATAATCCAGCAAGTCACGCCGACAAACCCGATCAGCGAAAGAATGGCCGACCACCACAATCCCTTGTACAACGCTGACATCACCTTTTTGTTCGGATCTGCCTTGACCATCTGGCAACCGATAATGGAACCGATAATCGAAACACCACCGAGCAAAAGCGGATAAATCACCGCCTCGGTCGTCGCCTGCGTCACCAGCAACGCCCCCAGCAGCATCGTCGCAATGAGCGTCACGACATACGTTTCGAAAAGGTCGGCTGCCATACCGGCGCAGTCTCCCACGTTGTCGCCGACGTTATCGGCGATCACCGCCGGATTGCGCGGGTCATCCTCAGGAATCCCCGCTTCCACCTTGCCGACCAGATCCGCACCGACATCGGCACCCTTCGTGAAAATACCGCCGCCAAGACGCGCGAAAATCGAAATCAGCGAAGCGCCGAAAGCCAGGCCGACCAGCGGTTTGATCAAATCATGCTGTGAAAGCGTACCGGATGAAGGCAGATAAGTCAGAACCAGATAAAAAACCGCGACCCCCAGCAATCCGAGACCGGCCACCAGCATCCCGGTAATCGCGCCTCCCCTGAAAGCGACGTTCAAGGCGCTCTGCATACCGTTTGATGCAGCCTGTGCCGTCCTGACATTGGCACGGACAGACACATTCATCCCGATAAAGCCGCAAGCACCCGACAAAACGGCACCGATCAGAAATCCGATCGCCGTCGCAAAACCGAGACCCGGCAAAAACGCGATCACGATAAACAAAACAAGCCCGACAATACCGATTGTCCGATATTGCCGGGCCAGATAAGCCGCCGCCCCCTGTTGAATAGCGTGGGCAATCTCCTGCATCCGCTCATTGCCGGCATCTCTTGACAGAATCCAGCTTCGTGTCACAAGACCGTATATAACCGCCAGTACACCACATACAACCGCAAACCACAAACCTGCCGTCATTTTGCCTCCTTCTGAAAAAGGGGTTCATTTCAGTTCGACAAGCGCGTCGATGCCCACACCCAGCCTGTTTTACTGTTTCAGCGCATCCACAATGCTCGCTCGTATTGCATCGATCTGACCAACACCGGACAATTTCCGGTAACGCGGTGCGCCCGGCTCGCCGGATGCCGCCCATTTGCCGTAATAGTCCACCAGCACTTCCGTCTGGTCGTGATAGACCGCCAATCTCTTCTTGACCGTTTCTTCCTTGTCGTCATCACGGATGATCAGATCTTCACCCGTCACGTCGTCTTTGCCTTCGACCTTCGGCGGATAAAACTCGATATGGTAGGTCCGTCCCGATGCAGGATGTACCCGCCGGCCACTCATACGAGCGACGATCACATCATCCGGCACATCGATTTCAACCACATAATCGATAGCAATGCCCGCTTCCTTCATCGCTTCCGCCTGACCGATAGTGCGCGGGAAACCGTCAAACAGATAACCTTTTTCACAATCCGGCTGTTTCAGACGATCCTTGACCAGATTGATAATCAGTTCATCCGATACCAGACCGCCGGATTCCATCACTTTCTTGGCTTCAAGACCCAACGGCGTTCCGGCAGCCACAGCGGCGCGCAACATATCGCCCGTCGAAATTTGCGGAATACCATACTGCTCACGAATGAACGTAGCCTGTGTACCCTTTCCCGCTCCGGGAGCTCCCAACAAAATAAGACGCATTGCAAAATTCCTAGAAAATGTCAAAAAAACGACGGTACTGCCAGTGCGAGATGCCTGACACAGGCTCGTACCGCAAATCATACCGTCTTTCAAATTTCCGATTTTACATTGGAATGCCGACAATTTCGATAATTGTCACACCCGTCCGCGCGAATCGAAAACACGACGTACCCGCTCCAGATCCTCAAGCGTATCCACTCCTGCTTCCGGAATCTTTTCAGTGACATGCACAGCGATAGCATAACCATGCCAAAGCACACGCAACTGTTCCAGCGATTCGATTTGCTCAAGCGGTGAAACCGGCAACGACGAATACATCCTCAAAAACTCATTGCGAAACGCATAAATTCCGATATGCCGCAACGCATCGAACGGTTGCGGGAAACGCTTTTCCGCCTTCGCATAACCATCCCGATACCATGGAATCGGCGCACGCGAAAAATAAAGCGCCTTGCCGAAACGATCCAGCACAACCTTGACATAATTGGGATTGAAAATATCTTCCGGCTGCTCCATCCTGTGTGCCGCCGTCGCCATCGGTACCGTATCGGAAACCCGTTCCGCTGTCGCCGCAATCAGTTCCGGATCGATCAACGGCTCATCGCCCTGAACATTGACAACCGTGGCAGACAACGGCCAGTCCATCATCATGGACACTTCCGCGATCCTGTCCGTTCCTGACTGGTGATCCTTTCTGGTCAACACCGCGCGAACGCCGAAACCGGCACAGGCATCGACGATGGACTGGTCATCCGTCGCGACGATACTGTCGAGCGCGCCTGACAACCGGGCCTGCTCCGCCACCCTGACGACCATCGGTTTGCCACCGATATCGGCCAGCGGCTTGTTGGGCAATCTGGTCGAAGCCAGTCTCGCCGGAATCACCACATAAAAAGACTTCATTTTTCAACCCCCGTCATTACCGGTTCTGCTTCAGGATACTGTTCGATAGCTCTGGCCTGATCCACCCACATGATAGGAATACCATCCCGTATCGGATACGCCAGCCGATCGGCACGGCATATCAGCTCCTGCTTTTCCTTATCGAATTTCAGCGGTCCCTTGCACAATGGACACACCAGTATTTCAAGCAATTTGGCATCCACGACATCTCTCCACAATACGAAGTTCCGGCCCATTATCATCGAACTGAGCCCTGACCGGAACCACCCACAACCGTCCGTCATCCTTCAGTCCGGCAATCTGCGCACACTTCACCGCATCTTTTTCGGTAATCAGAATCCTGTCTGCCTGAATCTGCGCAAACGGATTGGGCGAAAAATCGAAATGATCCGGCAAAGGCATCTCCGAAAACGACAGTCCCGCATTGCGCAATGTATTGAAAAAACGCGCCGGATTGCCGATGCCTGCGGCAGCGACGATTCTGCCCTGCATATCCGCCAGCCGCATGCGACGGTTGCGGTCGACCAGCTGTTCGACACAATCGTTTTTCAACTGCATCCGGTACAGTTCCCGCGTATGAATCGGATTGCCAGGAGACGGATAATTCCGACCGTTGATGATCGTGAAATCACCCTTTCTGGACAACGGCTCCCGCAAGGGACCTGCGGGCAACATCCACTGGTTCCCGCCACCGCGGCTGTCGAAAAGCATGATCTCGATATCGCGTTTCAGGGCATAATGCTGCATCCCGTCGTCCGACACGATGATATCGACTTCCGGATGCAGGGAAAGCAGGTACCGCCCCGCTTCCGCGCGATTGCGGCATACCACCAGGGGGCACCCCGTTTTCTGCACGATCAGCAACGGTTCATCCCCGGTTTCCGACGGCCTTGATGAATACAATACTTCACGAGGCGTTTTGCCCGAAGAACCATATCCCCGTGAAATGACGCCCGGATGGAACCCGGCCCTTTTCAGAACATCCACCAGCCAGATCACGACCGGCGTCTTTCCCGTACCACCGACGAAAATATTACCGACCACGACAACCGGTACCGGCAACCGCACCGATTTGAACCACCCCTTGCGATAGCCGAAACGACGCACGGCGACAACGAGACGAAACAGCTGCGACAACGGCCACAACAATCTGGCGATCGGCCCGCGCCGCATCCAGACCCTCATCCAGAAATCCGCATGACTGACCTTGGCTGTTTTCAAAGATACCTTTCCCCGGATAGACACATCATTGCGGCTTGACCGTCGCAAACGTCAGCCGCTCAAGACCTGCCAGTCTGGCTGCCTCCAGCACATTGACGATATTCTGGTGACGCGCCGCGCCATCGGCGGAAATCACCACCACAGGTCCTTTACCGTTTTCATCGAATCTGGCACGTTTGCGCATTTCCGAAGCCAGCTGCGACACGCCCTCGTAACGAATCGTTTCCTGATCGAGTGCGATACGCCCGGAAGCATCCACCGTCACCGTCAGTTCATCAGGACGATCCGGAACGTTTTCTGCCGTCGCCGTCGGCAAGGTCACCTGCAACTCGGAATATTTGCTGTATGTGGTCGTCACCATCAGGAAAATCAGGATCACCAGCAGCACATCGATGAACGGAATCAGGTTGATATCCGGTTCTTCATGCGCCTTTCCTTTCCGGAAATTCATGGTTTCCCCCCTTTATCAGGAACGGCGCGCCGAACAAATGACATCGACCAGACGCGACGACTGTCTTTCCATCTCGATCAGGAAACTGTCCACCAGCGCACGGAAATGGCGATAAAACACCAGTGTCGGCATGGCGATCAGCAGCCCGAAGCCGGTATTGTACAAAGCGACGGAAATACCATGCGCCAACTGTGCGGGGTTCGAACCGACAGCACTTTGCGAGCCGAAAATCTCGATCATCCCGACGACCGTTCCGAACAATCCCATCAGGGGAGCCAGCGTCGCGATCGTCCCGATCGTCGTCAGGAAACGTTCCATCTGCAATGCCGCCGTACGGCCCGCATCTTCCATCGCTTCACGCATATCGTCACGCGAAACATCGGCATGCTGCAATCCAGTCGCCAGCACGATGCCCAGCGGAGAGCTTTTTTCGACACGCGCAATCACCGTATTGTCGATACGACCCTCACGGTAATCGCGAATCACCTGCTCCAGCAACCCGTCAGGCAACATTCTTTTGCGCCTCAGATACCAGAGCCTTTCGATAATCAGCGCCAGTGCGATCACCGAAGCGACCAGCAACAACCAGATCGGCCATCCGGCTGCCTGAATGATATAAAACACAATGGCCTCCCAACGAATGTTTGCCTATCCCGTACAAGCGGATACCCCGCACGGCACCCGCCCGGCTTCCTTACAGACCCAGCCTCTTCCTGAACGCGGCAACAGCCTTTTTCACCTGTGCCGGCGCTGTTCCTCCGATGTGATCCCGCGCACCGACCGAACCTTCCAGCGTCAGAATCTTCAGCACATCGGATTCAATCAGCCCGGAAAACGTCCGCATCTGCTCCAGCGTCAACTCGCTCAAATCACATCCTTTTTCGACACAGTAGCGCACCGCCCTGGCAACCGCCTCATGCGCATCACGGAAAGGCAAGCCTTTTTTCACCAGATAATCGGCCAGATCCGTCGCCGTCGCATAACCCTGCAAGGCAGCCTGACGCATCATTTCGTGCCGTACGGTCACGGCACCGATCATATCGGCGAAAATGCGCAAGGTATCGGTCACCGTATCCACCGTATCGAACAACGGTTCCTTGTCTTCCTGATTATCCTTGTTGTAAGCCAGCGGCTGTCCTTTCATCAACGTCAGCAATCCGATGAGATGCCCGTTGACCCGTCCCGTCTTGCCTCTGGCCAGTTCCGGCACATCGGGATTTTTCTTTTGCGGCATGATCGAGGAACCGGTACAGAAACGGTCCGCCAAATCGATGAAACCGACGCGAGGACTCATCCAGATAATCAGCTCTTCCGACAAACGCGAAATATGCGTCATGACCAGCGAAGAAGCGGCACAGAACTCAATCGCGAAATCACGGTCGGAAACCGCATCCAGAGAATTGCGGCAAACATCCTCGAACCCCAGCGTCTTCGCAACCCGCTCACGATCGATCGGAAAAGTCGTACCCGCCAGCGCGGCAGCTCCCAGCGGCAAACGGTTCACACGATGCCTGCAATCGGCAAAACGCTCGATATCGCGATAAAACATTTCCGCGTAAGCCAGCAAATGATGGCCGAACGTCACCGGCTGCGCGACCTGCATATGCGTAAACCCCGGCAAAATCGTATCGTAATGCCTTTCGGCCAGATCAATCAGGGCATGGCACATACGACGCAACAGATGATCGATATCATCGATCGCTGCACGCAAATACAAACGGATATCCGTCGCCACCTGATCGTTTCTCGAACGCCCCGTATGCAAACGCTTGCCTGCATCGCCGATCAGATCGGTCAAACGGCGTTCGATATTCATATGCACGTCTTCCAGACCGATCTGCCAGTCGAAACGTCCTGCCCTGACTTCCTCACGTATTTGCGCCAGCCCGCGCTGGATATCGGCATAATCCTGTTCGCTCAGTATCTTTTGCGCACACAACATTTCGGCATGCGCCAGCGACCCCTGAATATCGAACTCTGCCAGTCGCTTGTCGAAAGTGACCGACGCCGTATAGCGTTGCACCAATTCATCAACCGGTTCCGAAAAACGGCCGGACCAGACATCACTTTTCATAGAAGATTGTTCGCTCATAATAAAATCCCGTTGAATAGGCTGGATT
>CASETG010000013.1 GCA_949290765.1 Oxalobacter formigenes
TCTTACAAACGTTTGACCGATCTCGTGGATAAGGGCGAATTGCAGGGAAAACGCGTTTTTATCCGTTCCGATTTGAATGTGCCTCGCGATGCCAATGGCAATATTACCGAGGATACACGTATCCGTGCGTCGATTCCCGCGATCGAGGCGGCGTTGAAAGGCGGCGCGGCTGTGATGGTGACGTCTCACCTCGGTCGTCCGAAGGAGGGTGTGTTTTCGCCTGCCGAATCGCTTGAGGGCGTGGCCAAACGCATGTCCGAATTGCTGGGACAGCCGGTTGCGCTCAAACGTGACTGGGTCGATGGTGTGGATGTCGCGCCCGGTCAGGTCGTTTTGCTGGAAAACGCGCGTTTCAATACGGGCGAAAAGAAAAACAGCGATGAGCTGTCGAAAAAAATGGCGGCCTTGTGCGACGTATATGTCAACGATGCATTCGGTACGGCGCATCGTGCGGAAGCGACGACTTACGGGATTGCGCAATATGCGCCGGTAGCCTGTGCCGGCCCGCTGCTGGCCAGCGAACTCGATGCGCTTTCGCGTGCGCTGGACAATCCGGCACGTCCGATGATGGCGATTGTGGGCGGCTCGAAAGTATCCGGCAAGCTCGAGGTGCTGAAAACACTGGCTGACAAGGTGGATAATCTGATCGTCGGTGGCGGCATCGCCAATACGTTTTTGCTGGCCGCCGGTTTCCCGGTCGGCAAATCGCTGATCGAGGAAGAACTGGTCGGTGAGGCGAAAGCGATCATGTCCAAGATGCAGGCGCGCAATGCATCCGTGCCGTTGCCGGTCGATGTGGTTTGCGCCAAGGAATTTGCCGCCAGTGCTCCGGCAACCGTCAGGAAAGTATCGGATGTCGAACCGGACGACATGATTCTGGATATCGGGCCGGAAACGGCGAAAAGTTATGCTGAACTGATCGCGAAAGCGAAAACCGTGGTCTGGAACGGGCCGGTCGGTGTATTCGAGTTCGAACAGTTCGGTGGCGGCACGAAAGCGGTTGCACAGGCGATAGCCGATTCAGATGCCTATTCGCTGGCCGGTGGCGGTGATACGCTGGCGGCGATCGCAAAATACAATATCGCCGACAAGATCGGTTATATCTCGACGGGTGGTGGTGCTTTCCTGGAATTTATGGAAGGCAAGGTGTTGCCCGCTGTCGGAATTCTGATGCAACGTGCCGGTTAAAATTCAAAGAAGGAGAAACAGATGTCTATTGTATCCATGCGTCAGTTGCTGGATCATGCAGCCGAAAACGGCTACGGGTTGCCTGCGTTCAATGTCAACAATCTGGAGCAGGTCAGGGCAATCATGGAAGCGGCGGCCGAGGTGGATTCGCCGGTGATCATGCAGGCTTCGGCCGGTGCGCGGCGTTATGCGGGCGAACCTTTCCTGCGCCATCTTATCGAAGCGGCTGTCGAGGCGTATCCGGATATTCCCGTGGTCATGCATCAGGATCACGGTCAGTCGCCGGCAGTTTGCATGACTGCGATTCGCTCCGGTTTCAGCTCGGTCATGATGGACGGCTCGCTGATGCCTGACGGCAAGACGGCGGCGTCGTATGCGTACAATGTGGATGTGACGAAACAGGTCGTCGCCTTTTCGCATGCGGTCGGTATCACCGTCGAAGCGGAACTGGGTGTTCTGGGTTCGCTGGAAACGATGAAGGCGGACAAGGAAGACGGCATCGGTGCCGAGGGTACAATGACGCGTGAACAGCTGTTGACCGACCCGGAACAGGCGGTGGATTTCGTCAGGGAAACCCAATGCGACGCGCTGGCGATTGCCATCGGTACGTCTCATGGCGCCTACAAGTTCACACGCAAGCCGACAGGCGATATTCTGGCGATCGACCGTCTGAAGGAAATCCATGCACGCTTGCCGAACACGCATCTGGTCATGCATGGTTCGTCGTCGGTGCCTCAGGAATTGCTGGCCGTCATTCGCGAATATGGCGGGGATATCCGTGAAACCTACGGGGTGCCGGTCGAGGAATTGCAGGAAGGAATCAAGTTCGGTGTCCGCAAAATCAATATCGATACGGATATCAGACTGTCGATGACGGCGGCTATCCGGCGCTATATGGTGCAGAATCCGTCCCATTTCGACCCGCGCGAGTATCTGAAGGCTGCCAGAGAGGAAGCCAAGAAGTTGTGCATGTCGCGCTATATCGCGTTCGGCAGCGCAGGACAGGCTTCCAAAATCAGGCCGATACCGCTGGAAAAGATGGCGGAACGATATAAAAAAGGCGAACTTGCCCAAATCGTGAAATAATATTGTTTTTTTTAAAGGTTACGCAATGGCAGGTGCGTCCGGAATCGGTCGCACCTGTGTTGTTTTGATGGTTGCTTTTGAAATTCAGGTTAGAAATGTCAGAAAACAGTCAGGAAGAAAAACTGGTCGGTATCGTGATGGGTTCCACATCCGACTGGGATGTCATGAAAGAAGCGGCGAAAATGTGCCGTGATTTCGGTGTTTCGTTCGAGGCGCGTGCCTTGTCAGCTCACCGGACGCCGGATGAGTTGGGCGAATGGATTGCTAGCATGGAAAAACGCGGTTGCAAGGCGTTTATCGCCGGTGCGGGCGGTGCTGCACATCTGGCCGGCGTCGTGGCTTCGCATACGATTTTGCCGACTTTCGGGGTGCCGATTCCGTCCAAGTATATGAAAGGGCTGGATTCTCTGCTGGCGACGGTACAGATGCCGAAGGGTATTCCGGTTTCCACGCTGGCGATCGGCGAAGCCGGTGCTGCCAATGCCGCGCTGGCGGTCATTGCGATGCTGGCTATCAACAATGGCGAACTGAAAGACAAACTGGTCGAATTCCGTGCCAAACAGTCTGAAAAGGTTCGCAAGGCAACATTGCCGGAACTGGATTGATGGAGGTTTTATGCCAGGTTTGATGAAGACCGATATCAAGTCCCTGCCGTTTCTGCATCGCGGCAAGGTCAGGGATATTTATGCTGTAGGTGATGACAAGATGCTGGTCGTCCAGACGGATCGTCTGTCTGCGTTCGATGTGATTATGGAAGACCCGATTCCGGGCAAGGGCAAGATTCTGACGGCGATGTCGAATTTCTGGTTCAAAAAGTTCGGCCATCTCATGCCGAACCATATGACCGATATCGATCCGGAATCGCTGGTTGCGCCGGAAGAACGCGAACAGGTCAGAGGCCGTGCGGTCGTGGTCAAAAAGTTCAAACCGTTGCCGATCGAGGCGATTGTGCGCGGTTATATCATCGGAACGGGCTGGAAGGATTACCAGAAGACCGGTACGGTTTGCGGAATCCGTTTGCCGGAAGGCCTCAAGGAAGCGCAAAAGTTGCCTGAGGTGATTTTCACGCCGTCGACCAAGGCGGCTGTCGGTGAGCACGACCAGAATATTTCGTTTGAAAAAATGAAGGAAATCGTAGGCGCGGATATTGCCGAAAAGGTACGCGATCTGGCGATTTCGCTGTACAAGGCAGCGGCCGATTTCGCGGAAAGCCGCGGCATCCTGATTGCGGATACGAAATTCGAGTTCGGTGTCGACGAAAATGACAATGTGTATCTGATTGACGAAATCCTGACGCCGGATTCGTCGCGTTTCTGGCCGGCAGCCAGCTATGAAGTCGGCATATCGCCGCCGTCTTTCGACAAACAGTATGTCCGTGACTGGCTGGAAGCGCAGCCATGGGACAAGAAAGCGCCTGCACCTCGCTTGCCGGAAGAAGTCGCACAAAAAACGACGGAAAAATATAACGAGGCATTGCGCCTGTTGACGGCCTGATGGTGTGATGAAACCTGTGGATGATATTCAGGAAGCGGCACGGATGCTCGAGTCCGGGCGTCTGGTGGCGTTTCCGACGGAAACGGTTTATGGTCTGGGAGGTGATGCGGAAAACCCTGCTGCCGTAGCGGCGATTTTCGCATTGAAGAACAGGCCGGCCGATCATCCCCTGATCGTGCATCTCGCACCTGAAGCGGATATCGGATACTGGGCGGCGCATGTTCCCGATGAGGCTGTCGCATTGATGAAAGCTTTCTGGCCGGGACCATTGACGCTGATTCTCAAACGTGCTGCGCATATTCCGCCGGATGTTGCAGGTGGACAGGATTCCGTCGGTTTGCGTTGCCCGTCACATCCTGTCGCACAGGCGTTGTTGCGGACATTCCGGCAGGGAAAGGGCGGTGTGGCCGCGCCTTCGGCAAACCGTTTCGGTCATGTCAGTCCGACGACGGCACAGCATGTCCGGGACGAATTCGGTGAGGATTCGAGGCTGGGTGCGATTCTCGATGGCGGTCAGAGCGAGGTCGGCATCGAGTCGACGATCCTGGACTTGTCGAGGCTGGATTCTGCCGGACCGGTATTGCTTCGTCCCGGCAAAATCAGTGCTTCCCGTATTGCGGAAGTGATCGGGGTGTTGCCCGGTGCACCCGATAGTGCTGCACCGCGTGCATCCGGTACGCTGGCATCCCATTATGCTCCCGGTACGCCTGTTGCGATCGTTCCGTCAGCCAGGTTGTTGCAAACGCTGGAAACGCTGGAAAAACGGCAGCGCAAGGTTGCCTTGTTGCATTTTTCGCTGTTGCCAGCAGGGCGCAAGATGGCGCTGGCCGGTGAAGTCAGTCTGTATTGCTCGCCGGATGTCTATGCACATCAGTTGTATGCCGCGCTGCGACAGCTCGATATGAGTGGCGCGGATCTGCTGGTCGTCGAGGAAACGCCGCAAGGTGAGGCATGGAAGGGAGTGAATGACCGTTTGCGGCGCGCAGCCTACAATGGTCAGGGTGTGCTGGAATTTCTGACTGCTTCCGGCGAGGACGCATAATTCCATCGCCTGCAAGGCAGGCGATGGAATCCTTTGCTGCCATCAGACCATCGGAATCAGGTCGGGATAAACGACTTGCTGGGCCTTGGGCGGCAACTGTTCTTTTTTCACTTTGTAAATCAGTACCGGAATCGGGCTGGCGGTCACGACTTGTGACGCGACGCTGCCGAGCAGCATTTTTTCCCAGCCTGCACGGCCTCTGGATGCCATATAAATCAGGTCGCAACCGTTCTTTTCGGCAGCCGATACGATGTACAGTGCCGGTGAATTCGAGATATAGGCCTGCTCGGTCAGTTTGATACCGGCGGCGGCTGCCGCTTCGCGAACGGGCGTCATGAATTCCCTGGCGGCTCCCTTGACCGCACGTTCGTATTCGGCATTGGTCGGCCAATGATTGTCCGGTTTTGCGTGGGCGAAGTCGAAAACGGCTGCCTGGTTTTCACCGGCCACGAAGATGCATACCACTTCAGCGCCAACTTTTTTGGCGAGTTCGATACCTTCCATGGCTGCCTGTGTCGCCAGGGCGGAACCGTCGGTCGGAATCAGTATTTTCTTGAACATGATGTATTCTCCCTTTGAATACCGGTTATAAAACGGGATGGTCATTACAGCGATACCGTGAATACCGAACGAAAATCGTCAGTATGGATTTTATTCTTATGCAATTTTGATATAACGTCAACGTCTAATGTGCCGTTTTTGATATAAGGTTTTTTGGCTTTTTGTAAAAGAAATTTAAAAACAACAAGTTATGCATGAGTGCGTTTTTATACAAATTGTTTGCTGTACTGCGCCATGACAGAGGCGATGAGCAGGAGTGATTGGTGGTTGTGCGTGTGGCATACGATTTTCAGAGAAAATGCTGCCAGAGCAAATGCGAAGCGGAAAAAACGGATGATTGGCGTAAGCCGGGAAGTGAGGGGATTCGGGAGATGCACAAGTTCCGGATGGAACGGTTTGCGTTTCCGGAACTTGTGCCGGGCAGCAGGTCTTGCCACATGGGCTTTTTGAGCCTGTGGCAAGGACATGAAGCAGGGTTATTCCACCGGCGTGTAATCCATGTAGTTGGGCGGCAGACCTTCTTTTTTGACTTTATAGACCAGAACGGGAATCGGGCTGGAAGCGATGACCTTGGCGGCAACACTACCCAGCAGGACTTTTTCCCAGCCCGTACGTCCGCGCGATGCCATGAAAATCAGGTCGCATCCGTTCTTTTCAGCTGCGGTGATGATGGATGTCGATGGAGACTTGGAAATATAGGTTTCTTCGCTGAACTTGACGCCCGCAGCACTGGCGGCGTCACGTATGGCTGTCATGAACACTTTGGAAGTATCCGTAACAGCCTGTTTGTATTCTTCATCGGTCGGCCAGTGTGAGTCTGGTTTGACGTGGGAGAAATCGAAAACGGCTGCCTGGTTTTCACCAGCGACAAAGACGCAAACCACTTCTGCTCCTGCCAGTTTGGCATAATCGATGCCTTCGAGTGCAGCCTGGGTTGCCAGTGCGGAGCCATCGGTAGGGATCAGTATTTTCTTGAACATAAGGTATTCTCCCTGAATGATTGGTTATAAAACACAACAAACATCGGCAGATGATTTTCTGCAAATGCCTTGAAAATAACCGCTCTGTACAAGCGGATACTTCTTCATTTTTATGTCTTTTTCATATACCGTCAATTCGGAATAAATTGAGATTCATTTCGATTTTTATGTATTGCTTCGGAAAACATTTAAAAAACAGTTTATTATGAAAAGAAAAATGGCGCGTTTCTGAAAAACAGGATGTATATGGAATTAAACAGGAGCAAGTTTTATGCGAATTGAAAAAGCGACTTTGGGCGGCGGATGTTTCTGGTGCCTTGAGGCAGTGTTTCTTCAGGTACGGGGGGTAATGGAGGTGGTTTCGGGTTATGCGGGCGGTCAGGTCGACAATCCGACCTACTTTCAGGTATGCAAGGGATGGACCGGACATGCAGAGGTGGTGCAGGTATCGTTCGATGCCGATACGATTGCCTATCGAGATATTCTGGAAATCTTTTTTTCCATTCACGATCCGACGACGCTGAATCGTCAGGGAGCCGATATCGGAACACAATACCGTTCCGTGATTTTTTATCATTCGCAGGCACAGTTCGATACGGCGCGTGAAGTGATGGAAGAAATGACGAAAGTCTGGCAAGCGCCATTGGTGACGGAATTGGCACCATTGCCGGTTTTTTATCCGGCCGAGGATTTTCACCGTGATTTTTATCGCCAGAATCCGGAACAGCAGTATTGCATGTATATCATCGAGCCGAAGGTGGCTGAATTCAGGAAAAAGTTTGCAGACAGGCTGAAGGTGTCGTGATAAGGAAAAATGCCCGGCATTGCCGGGCATTTTTTTGTTCGCAAGCAAAGCAGCGTCAGTCTTTCTGTTCGTACATATAGTTGCGGGACATCGGCAACAGGGGGGATGTACGTCCGGACTTGATGCACAGAACCTGGAAGATGGCGACACGGTCCAGTGCGAATGCATAGGAACAGCCGGCCAGATAAACGCGCCAGATACGGTAGCGTTTTTCGTCGGTCAGCCGTTTGATGGCATCGGTGGCCTTTTCGAAGTTGTCTGCCCAGATACCGCAGGTTTTCGCATAGTGGTGGCGCAGATTTTCGATGTCGAGCGGTTCGAGTCCGGCTTCCTGCATGTTTTTCAGTACCAGGCCGATGTGCGGGAGTTCACCGTTCGGGAATACGTATTTTTCGATGAATTCTCCACCACCGAACGGGGTTTCGCCGCTGTCAGGATCACAGCTGGTGATGCCGTGGTTCATGGCGATGCCGTCGTCCTTGAGCAGGTTGCGGATGATCTTGAAGTAGTCGACGAGGTAGCGCAGACCGACATGTTCGAACATGCCGACACTGGTGATGCGGTCGAACTGACCGGTGACGTCGCGGTAGTCCTGGATACGGATGTCGATTTTGTCTTCCAGTCCTTTTTCCCTGACACGCTGCCGTGCCAGCTCGTACTGGTTTTTGGACAGGGTGATGCCGACGACGTTTGCACCATATTTTTCTGCGGCACGAATGGCCAGTGCACCCCAGCCGCAGCCGATATCAAGCAGACGGTCGCCGGGTCTGAGGCGGATTTTGGTCAGGATATGGTCGATTTTCTTGATCTGGGCTGTAGCGAGATCTTCGTCGCCGTTTTCAAAATAACCGCAGGAATAGACCATGTTGGGGTCAAGCCACTGCTGGTAGAACTCGTTGGAGACGTCGTAGTGGTAACCGATGGATTCCGCGTCTATCTTGCGGTTGTGGCGTCCACCGAAATAGTGGCGGAATTTTGCGGCTGTCGTCGAGGACGGGGTATCGAAGATGTCTGCCAGGGAGTTGCCCATGGCGATCATGTCATTCAATGTACCCTGCACTTCGATTTTGCCTTCGACATAGGCGGTACCCAGGTTGTCCAGCGTCGGTTTCAGCAGATAGCTCAGGGATTCCAGTGCCGGTACTCTGATGACGACCTTGGGGGCTTCATTCGGGCTGAGATCGTATTTTTGCCCTGTCCACAGTTCCAGACGCAAAGGTAACGGTGATGTCTTGCGGATGCCTTCGACCCAGTTTTCCAATTTCTTTTCCCAGAACACGGTTATCCCTCCCTATCTTGGTTTGAGCTGAAAATTTTTTGCATACCCGTTTTGTCTATCTTGAACGAATATGGCTGCTATTTCTGATTTTAAATCACTTTTTCCACCCCTGTAAGACGAATTGGACATTATGTTGGAAAATAGAAGGTCTGGATAGCGTGATTATGAATAACGAAGCATATGTCCGCACATGTCATATAACTGTATTTTTTGTATTGAACGTGAAATGACGGTGTATGCACAAGATGTTTAGTGGCGGCATGGCGCGTGAAGCCGTCGTATCGTTGTGGCAAGTACGTTGGTGCTCTTGCTGTTTGTCCGATAAAATGACGCTCCGGTTCCAGCCGGTGGCTGCCAGTTTCAGGCATGACTGCCGGTCTGGCGCCGTAAGCGATGAACTGGAAAATGGCGGTTTTATGGTGGAAGATGCAAATTTGCCCTCCCGTTTTGCCGGAACGGTCAGGCTTTTCGGCAAGGATGGTTTCGCTCGCTTGCAGTGTGCGCATGTATGTATCGTCGGTGTGGGCGGTGTCGGTTCATGGGCGGTCGAAACGCTTGCCAGAAGCGGCGTCGGGATGCTGACGCTCATC
Source organism: Oxalobacter formigenes (assembly GCA_949290765.1). Taxonomy (GTDB): domain Bacteria; phylum Pseudomonadota; class Gammaproteobacteria; order Burkholderiales; family Burkholderiaceae_D; genus Oxalobacter; species Oxalobacter formigenes_E. The sequence goes on from CASETG010000013.1 coordinate 9,026, forward strand.
GACGGAGATGTCGTTGTCGAATCCAATATCAACAGGCAGTTGCCTGCGCTCGAATCCAATCTTGGCAAACCGAAAGTGTCGGTGCTGGCGCAGCGCATTGCTGAAATCAATCCGGAATGCCGTGTATCGCCGGTACAGCAGTTCATGACACCGGATAATATGGCGTTATTGATTGGCGAAAAACGGTTCGATTTTGTCATCGATGCCATCGACAGTGTTCGCGACAAAACGGCGTTGATTGCATATTGTCGCGATCATGGCGTTCCGATGATTACGGTCGGCGGTGCGGGCGGACAGGTCGACCCGACGCAAATCGAGATTTGCGACCTTTCGAGAACGCAGCAGGAACCTTTGCTGGCGAAGGTCAGAAAGCGTTTGCGCTCGCAATACGGATTCACGCGAAATCCCAAAAACAAGTTCGGTATCGATGCGGTCTATTCGCTGGAACCGTTACGTTATCCGGCAGTGGAAACCGGCGGCGATACGTCACGGATGCAGCAGGCCGGTTTCGGGACGACGATGGCGGTGACGGCGAGTTTCGGTATGGCGGCCGCGTCTTATGTCATGAGGCGGATTGCCGGAATCTGAGTGCGATGTCCTGCATGGACGCGGTGTGTATCAGTCATTTCGGGGGATGGCTTTTTTTTCGTACAGGATTCGGTATTCGGGATGGCTGCCGGGTTCGTTGCCCAGAATGGATTGCATGAGCGCGAGTCGGGTGACTTGCCATTTCACCGGTGTTTCCGGCATCCATTTGGATGGGACGGACTGCCGGGCGAGCGTGATGTGTGGTCTGAAACGTTCTTGTCCGTTGGCCAGCCGGTTTTGTATCAGGTAGGTATGGATGTCGTGGTGCAGGTGTTGCAGCGCGTCCGGAATAATCGAAGGGCCAAGCCAGCTCAGCCGGATTTTCGGGAAGTGGCCGATGGTATCCAGTGCCAGTACGAATGGCCGGAAGTCAATGTGTTCGAGAAAGCGGGTGAGATGTTCGCGCACGTTTTCGGGCTGGTTGCCGAGAAATGCCATGGTCAGATGAAGGTTTTGCTCGGGGACGATGCGTCCCTGTACCTGCTTTTGCAAGCCGGTAATCCGGTCAATGGTATGACGGTCGGGTATCAGTGCGATAAACAGTCTTCTCGATATGGCTTGTATGCCGGTTCCGGTGTGGCGTGAAAGTGTTTTCGTACGGTTTTGCATAGCGGGTTGCCGTCTGGGATGGATACAGGTAGCGTGCGCATTGCCGATGCGCGATGCCTGCGGGTATTATGGCGAAAAAAGGTGTTTCCGTGTATCGCCCGGACAAGGGCCGGATGGAAAATCCGGTGGAGCATCCGGGGATTATGGTTTTGTTCCGCCGATGGTGACAGCGTCCGGATTTTCCCATGCCTTTTTTTCCGTGTGCCTGAGCAGGATGCTCATGCCGATGGACAGGATGACGAGACTGACGCAGTTGCTGAACCAGAATCCGGAGGCGCCAGTGATTCTGTCGGGTATCCATGAAGGGGCAAGGCGGAAGGCGAAGGTATAGCCACAGCCCAATCCAATGCACCATAGTGTCAGGATATAAAGCAATGTGGGCTGGAGAACGACTTTGTAGGCTCGCAGGACATAAGAGCCGGTGAGCTGTATGGCGTCGAAAAACAGCAGGCTGCACAGGAAAGGAAAGAGCAGCGATGCACATTTTGCGACGGCAGCATCGGCGGTGTAAAGGTCGATGATGAAGTCTTTTGCCAGCCAGACGATACAGGCGACGGCAATGGCAAGCGATGCTGACAGCCGGGTGCCTGATGCGGAAATGCGCCTGGCCTTTTCCAGTTGTCGTGCGCCGATGGATTGTGCGACCAGTGTGCTGGTGGCGCTGGCAAGCGACAGGGGCAGCATATAAAGCACGCCGGAAAAGTTGGCGACGATCTGGTGGCCGGCGACGGCTGTGACACCCAGTCTTGCGATGAACAACGCCATGAGGGTGAATGATGTGACTTCGATGAAGTAGTTGAGTCCGACAGGAATACCCAGCGCGAGCAATGCCTTGAGGGAGCGCCAGTCAGGCGGGGTCAGTCCTTTGCCGAACAGGTGCAGGATGCGGTAGAAGGGGTTGTAGCGCAGTATCAGCCAGCCGATGAACAGCTCGAGCCAGAGGATGACGCATGTGGCCAGCGCGCATCCCGGGCCACCCATGGACGGAATGCCCATGCCGCCGAAGATGAAGAGGGAATTGAGCGGTATTTTCAGAAAGAACCCGGCGACCTGGATGGCCATGACCATTTTGGGACGTGCCATGGCGTTGTTCAGGGTGATGTAGACCAGAAGGTTCAGGGATGCCGGCAGTGAAAAGGCCAGAATGCGAAGATAGAGCGTCGCTTTTTCCGTTACTTCCACCGAAGTGCCAGCAATGGAAAGAAACGGTTGCGGAAAACAGAGCAACAGCGCACCCGCCAGAGACAGCAGCATGGCAAGCCATACGCCCTGTCTGGCCTCGTGTCCCATATGGGTGAATTTGCCGGCGCCGTAAAGCTGGCCGAATGTCGGCGCCAGGGATTGCATGACGCCGTTGAACGTGACATAGACGCTGATATAGATGGATGCGCCTATTGCCAGCGCGCCGAGATCAGTGACGGAATAGCGAGAGACCATCGCGGTATCGAGTACGGGGTTGGCGATGGCGGCCAGCTGCCCGATCCAGATAGGCAGCGCCAGATGGACGATGCTTGATGTATGGCTGGAAAAGCGGTTTCCGGATTTCACTCGATGGACCGATAAAGGCGGAAACGTTCACTGCGGTCGCTGGGGCGATGACCTTCCCAGATCAGTTCCATGTTTTTGTACCGCTTCGGTGAGATGGGACGGTTGTATTTGGGGACACGGTCTCCCAGGAGCAGGTAGTTGCATTGTTCTGGAACGAAGCCTTCGAAGCGGACGCCGCCGAAGTATGCGAACGATGCTCTTTGCGCAGCCGATACGTTTGTTCGGATGCAACTGTGTTTGCCGGACATATGGCTGGCCATTTCGGTTGCAATGCCCGCGTAGCTCTTGCTGTAATTGATCCATGGAAGCCACAGGGTCGCAAGAAGTACCCAGCACAGGATGACGCCGCCGGTGGAAAGGACGACAGCACGCCACAGTACGGGCGGCTGGCGCGAGAGACGCCAGTAAACGAGGGCGAACCAGCCTGCCGTGGCGCATAGCGCGATGGTCGTGGCGAAGAGGCTAAATTCGGGGAGAAAGCCCGGAGCGAGTTTGGTGGCGTTTTTTGCGATACCGGCAGGCCAGCCGGTGTGCCGTGCGAACCATGCCAGCCAGATGAACAGGGCGATCAGCGTCAGCGTCATGACGGAGAACCAGTCGATGGCATTGATGGCGCCGCGTTTCATGGTGGGCAAACCCAGCGCGGCGAGAATCGCCAGCGACGGCAGAAAAGACAGCAGGACGGCTTCCTGCATGTCCGGACTGAACAGGGCGATGATCAGGAAAGTGACGGTGAACAGGAAAGGCAGCAGGACGTGTGCCGAGCGCCATTGACGTCGCCATGCGTAGATGGCCCAGCAGGCGAAGGGCCATGCCGGCCAGAAAAACCAGATGCCGTTGCGCAGGAAGTCGCCGATGGCATTCAGTGTCGGCCAGCCGATTTGTCCGGCATTCCAGAGCAGCCATGCGTTGAAAGGAGAACTGTCATGCGGCTGGGACAGCTCCAGTACGAGCCACCATATGGCAACGATGGCGGTCGTTGTAGCGATGGCGACGAGCAGGTTGACGGCGTGTTTGCGTCTTGGGGGCGTACAAAAGAAAATGCCCGCCAGGAAACACAGATACAGTCCGAAGGGGGCGACCAGTCCGTTTGTCAGTACGAGTACACCGAGCGCGAGTCCCAGCCGGACGGCATTGGAGACGGTCGGCGCGTCGATATAGCGGGTGCAGCGGTACAGGGCATAAGCGATCAGAGCGACGAACAGGGCTTCGATACTGGTTTCGTGACTGTGCATCAACAGACCCAGACAACCCAGGTAGATCAGCAATGCGCCGTCGGCCAGCATGCGTCCGTATGCAAGTGCTTCCGGTTGTCCGCCGAATGCCAGTCGCATGGGTTGGGCTTCGGTCCGGCGGCCGAGCAGGTATGTGGTGTGCCAGATGGAATAGGCGCCGATGAGGAAAAAACACAGGGTGGCGATTCTTGCGGCGAGCGCATCGCCCAAAAGCCAGCCGAACAGTTTGATGCAGATGGCACCGAGCCAGAATGCGAGCGGGCCACCGTCGGCAACAGGCAGTCCGGCGATATTGGGCCAGAGCCAGTCCTGCCATCCGTGTTGTGCCATGGTCCACATGACGCCGAAGTCCGCGGCGTCACTGTTTTTCCAGGGATCGCGGCCGATCAGTCCGGGGACGATGTAGAGCAGACAGAGCAGCAGAATTCCCCAGCGAGGCAGGGTAAGCGTCGCAGCTGCCGGCAGGCGTACCGGCCGGGTGGGAGGAATCAGGCTGGGCTGTGTGTCGGACATTGGTTTATGGCGGTCATCGGGCCAAACACGGGGTTTGGAAAAAAAAGGCAGCCGAAGCTGCCTTTTTCATGATGTGTGGTATCAACCGGCAGAAACCTTGGAACCGACCTTGCCGAATTTCTGGCGGAATTTTTCAACGCGGCCAGCGGTATCGACGATCTTGTATTTGCCGGTGTAAAACGGATGCGATTCAGCCGAAACTTCAACTTTCACGAGCGGGTATTCCTTGCCTTCGAACATGATGGTTTCACGTGTCGGAATGGTGGAACGGGTAATGAATTTGAAATCACACGAAACGTCCTGGAATACAACTTCGCGATACTCTGGATGGATGCCTTCTTTCATTTATTGCCTCTGTTTGTTGGTAGCCAGCCGGCACTTCATCGGTCTGTCCTGCTTCGTGACCTGATTGCCGACCACTTGCGCGGTTTAAGTCAAAATTGTAAAGATTGAAAAGTTCACTGAATCAGCAGAAACTTTTAAACGTGCCATTATGGCATAAAAAAACGTGTCGGGCAAACCGGCATGTGTGGTGCAGGGCGGCGGATGCGACTTGCCGAATCAACGGTGATAGATGGCCTGGCCGACTTCGTCGATTTGTTGTCTCAGACGCATGCGTTCGTCGGGGGTCATGCGTTTGCCGCGCTGGTAGCGCGGACAGTCATCAGGCGAGTATGCGGCCGGCGTCATGTCTTCGTGATGGTAGGCTTCACGGGTGTGCTGGCGTCTCAGAAAGCGACGGTTCGCTTTTTCTTCCTGGTCGCGCGTTACGTCTTTCTGTACGGTGTCCGAACAATATTGCATACGGCTGCCGGCATGGCAGACGGGAGCGGCCCAGAGGGTGCCTGTTCCGGCAATCAGGACAACGGAACCGAAAAGAAAAGAGGAAAACACTTTCATATCTTTTACAATCACAATCTGTAAATATTGTCAGCCGATTGCAGCCGTGAAATGGCCTTCACTTTTCAAGTGTAGACAATAAAGACGTGTTCCGTCATAAAAAAACGTTAAAGTTTGTAACTTTGTGTAATGCTGTTTAGTGGAATTTTGCATTCTGGTCTAGTCTTTTCAGAACAGTTTTATCAAGGATGGACAATATCATGGCAGTTACAGAAGAAAATC
>CASETG010000014.1 GCA_949290765.1 Oxalobacter formigenes
GTCAACGAAATGGAATCGTTGATCACCCAGACCCAGATCGCCATCAATACCGACGAGACAAACCTGGGTTACACCAAGATCAGGGCTCCGCTGGACGGAACCATCGTCTCCGTTCCTGTTGAAGAAGGCCAGACCGTCAACGCCAACCAGACCACGCCTACGATCGTCCAGATCGCCAACCTCAACGATATGGAAATCGACATCGAAATCTCCGAAGGCGACATCACCAAGGTCAAACCCGGCATGGATGTGACCTATACCATCCTGTCCGAGCCGAACACGATCTTCAGGGCGAAGCTTGATTCCATAGACCCCGGACTGACCACACTGACCGATGGAAGCTACGACAAGAGCTCATCCACATCCGCCAGCAGTTCATCCAGCACCGAAGCCGTTTATTACTATGGCAGGGCTTATGTCGACAATCCTGAAGGAAAACTCCGTATCGGCATGATGACCCAGAACACCATTCATGTCACTTCGGCCGAAAACGTACTGATCGTTCCCAGCATCACCATCACGTCACGGCAAGACAAACATTACGTACGGATACTTTCCGACGACGACAATGTCGAACGGCGTGAAGTCGAAGTCGGCATATCCGACGGTGTCTATACCGAAATCCGTTCCGGACTTGCAGAAGGTGAACGTGTCATATCGTCCGAAGTCATCAAGGGCGAACAAGTCAGCGGCTCGTCCAGAATGCGCAGACCGAGGATCTGACCATGAACATCATCGAACTGCGCGGCATCAACAAGATTTACGGAACCGGAGAAAATCAGGTTCGCGTCCTGAAAGACATCGATCTGGATATCGAATCGGGTGATTTCGTGGCCATCATCGGCCAGTCAGGATCCGGCAAATCGACCCTGATGAACATTCTCGGCTGTCTGGATACCGCCAGCTCCGGCAACTACAGGATCGCTGGTGAAAACGTCGCCGGCATGACGCCCGACCAGCTGGCCTCGCTGCGAAGCCAGTATATCGGCTTCATTTTCCAGCGTTACAACCTTCTTTCCACACTAAGCGCCGAAGCCAACGTCGAACTACCCGCGATTTATTCCGGCCTGAAACAGCAGGCGCGTCTGGCCAGAGCCGATCAGCTGCTCGCCGATCTGGATCTCGGCAACCGTACCAGTCATTTGCCATCCGAATTGTCCGGCGGCCAGCAACAGCGCGTAAGTATCGCCCGTGCCTTGATGAACGGTGGCGATATCATTCTGGCCGATGAACCGACAGGCGCGCTCGACTCCAAAAGCGGCGAAAACGTCATGGCCATTTTAAAGTCCCTCAACGACAAGGGGCATACCATCATTCTGGTCACACATGACAAGAACGTCGCCAATTACGCAAACCGGATCATCGAAATCAAGGACGGCGCCATCATCGCTGATGAACGCCGCAAGCCGAACAAGAACAGCAAGCAGGAATACCAGCCCAAAGAGGACAACCGCAATACTTTCGCCTACTTCAAGGATCAGTTCTCGGAAGCATTCAGAATGTCCATCCAGGCCATCCGCGCCCACAAGATGCGCTCCATCCTGACCATGCTTGGCATCATCATCGGTATTGCCTCCGTCGTATCCGTTGTAGCGCTGGGCAAAGGCTCACAGGAAAAAATCCTGGCGGACATCAATTCCATGGGAACGAACACCATCGTCATCATGCCGGGACACGGCTTCGGCGACCGCAATTCCAGCAAATACAAAACCCTGACTGTGCACGATTCCGATCTGCTCGCACGGCAAACCTATGTGGACAGCGCCACACCGGCCGTCAGCTCGTCCGGTACCCTGACATGGCAAAACATTTCCGTCACGGCTCAGCTGCAAGGTGTCGGCGAACAATATTTCGACGTCAAGGGACTGGGCGCGGCAGAAGGCCGTTTCTTCAATCGTGAAGACGTCAAAAAAGGCAGCGCCGTCGTCGTGATCGACCAGAACACCAAGGAAAAACTGTTTCCGCATGGTGGCGAGATCCTCGGCAATACCATCATCTTCAACCGCCAGCCGCTGAAGATCATCGGCATTTCCGAAAAACAGAACGCCAATTTCGGACCATCCGACACATTGACCATGTGGGCGCCTTATACGGCCGTCATGAACCGCATTACAGGCGACCGTAACATTTCATCGATTACCGTCAAGGTCAAGGACGACGTGAGCATGGCGGCGGCCGAGAAAAACATCATCCGTTTTCTGACGGTCAAGCATGGCAAGGAAGACTTCTTCACCGTCAATACCGACAGCATCCGCCAGACCATCGAAAGCACGACCGGAACCATGCGGTTGCTGATTTCCTGCATCGCACTGATTTCGCTGGTTGTCGGTGGCATCGGCGTCATGAACATCATGCTGGTCTCGGTAACGGAGCGAACCCGCGAAATCGGCATCCGGATGGCTGTCGGCGCACGCAGAAGCAGCGTATTGCAACAATTTTTGATCGAAGCAGTACTCATCTGCATCATCGGCGGCCTTATCGGCATCTTGTTCGCCTTCGGTATCGGACTGTTTTTCAGCATGTTCGTCCAGACGTTTACCCTGTCCTATTCGGCAGCCTCGATCATCCTGGCATTGGTCTGTTCAACCCTGATTGGCGTCATCTTCGGTTACATCCCTGCACGCAACGCCTCTCGTCTCAATCCGGTGGATGCCTTATGCGACTGATTCCTTCCATCCTGTTATGCCTTGCCGTCGCAGGCTGTGCCACACAGACCGCAACGATTCCCGATACCGGAATCATTCCACAGCAAACCATTGCCGCCGGATTCCGTATCGACCACGAATGGTGGAAAGCCTATGGGGACGATACACTCAACCATATCGTCGAACTGGCGCTTTTGAACAATACCGACCTGAAAAAAAGCGCCATCACGATGAACAAGGCCTTGTATGAAGCCAATTTGCTTGGTCAGGAACTCGTTCCAGAATTTTCTGGCGTGACCGGCGCCTCATCCACAACGAACACCAAGGCCGGTCAGACAACACACAATTACATGGCCGAACTGGGCGTCAGTTATGAACTGGACTTGTGGCGGAAACTGAGCAATGCCGCCTCTGCACAGGAATGGGAATACTACGCCACCCGTGAAGACCTTGAAACGGTACGACTGGCCCTGATCAATAACGTCGTCGATTGCTATTTCCACCTGGTCTATCTGAATCAGGCCATCACGCTGACCGAAGAAAACATCCGGTTCTACACCGAACTTTTGCAAATCATCAACAACAAATATACCGCCGGAAAAGTGGACGCGCTGGAGCCGTTGACTGCCGAACAATCCCTGCTGGCTTCCAAAAACAGCCTCATGACGCTTGAAACCAGCCGAAAAACCATCGAACAGACGCTGCGCAACCTCATGAATCTGAGGCCGGAAGACCGGCTCGACATCGCGTCCGCCGACATCCTCACGATTCCGCTGACCCACGTCGACCTGAATGTACCGGTCGCCGCACTGGGCTTCAGACCGGACGTCAAGGCCGCAGAATACCGGATACAGTCCGCGTTCCTCGACTGGGAATCGGTCAAGGCCAGCGTATATCCCAGTGTCACGATCGGAAGTACCCTGAGTGTCTCGTCAGACCAGTCCAGCAGCATGTTCAACATCCCGTTTCTGGCCGGTACCGTACAAATCAATCTGCCGTTTCTGCAATGGAACAAGATCAAATGGAATATCAAGATTTCGGAAGCGGACTTCGAAAACGCGAAACTGAATCTGGTTTCCGCAGTCAACACGGCATTGAACGAAGTGGATACCTATTACTATTCCTACCGGAAGTCTCTTTCCCTGCTTGAAAACGTCAACCGCAAATACGATACGGATGCACAGATCAGCCTTTACAATCAGCGACGTTACGAAGCCGGTTCCTATGAACTGAAAGAATGGCTGGATGCGAAATGCGTGGAAAACCAGTCACGGCTGACCCTGCTGGAAACCAAATACAATACGATAAATTATGAAAATGCCATCTACAAGGCACTGGGTGCACGGCTGACCGCAAACCCGCAACTGCCGCAAACCATACCGCCGGCATCATCTGAACAACCGGGACAAACGGAACAAGCCTCCTGACAACAGGCAAAACACCCCCCCGTCCTGATTGCGCAAGAACAAAATCCGGGGGGAATTTGCCATATTCGATATAAACAGCCGTGCCTGCCGGACGGCATTTGCTAAAATGCTCCTGTTCATGAACCGATAAAAAAACGATCCCATGCGTACCGCGCGCGCCAACATGATTGAAAACCAGATCCGTGCCGGAGGTGTTCACCTCCAGAGCGTGTTCGATGCGCTGGACGCCATTTGCAGGGAAGATTTCGTACCGTCATCCTGCCGTGCTTACGCTTATGCCGACATGGAAATCCCGCTGCCATGCGGTGAAAACATGCTGGCACCGTTGACCGAAGCACGCATTTTGCAGGCAGCAGACATCCGCCGTAACGACAATGTACTTGAAATCGGCAGCGGTTCCGGCTATATGGCTGCCCTGCTCTCGCATGGCGCGCAACATGTCACGACACTGGAAATCGAGCCGTTTCTGGCAGAAACAGCTGCAAACAATCTGGCGAACTACGGCATCGGCAACGTCACCGTAGTATGTGAAAACGGTTTTTCAACTGAACCCTACGCACCGGAACATCCGTTTGACGTCATTGTGCTGTCGGGTGCCGTTTCGGTCATACCCGAACCGCTTGTCCGGCATTTGTCTCCGAATGGCCGGATGTTGTTCTTTCTCGCAGAAAATTCATGGTGTCGTGCCTGTCTGTTACAGAAAAATCCGGCAACTGAACCGGATATCAGGCTATTATTTGATACAGCAGTAAAACCGTTGAGGGAGCAGCCTACGTATTCACGCTTCCGTTTTTGAACTGGATTGAATACCGTCCGATTATCTTGGAGCAAGCATGCACTACCGCCCTGTCTTATCCATTATTGCCGGTTGTCTTCTTACCGCCAATGTAATGGCCGCCGATCTCATGCAAACCTATATGGAAGCCCTGGCCAACGACCCACAATATGCCAGTGCCCGCGCCGCCCTGATGGCAGGTCAGGAAAAAAGCGTTCAGGGACTTTCCAGACTGTTGCCGAACCTGAGCGCATCCGGCGGTTACGGACGGAATTACATGGAAGATCTGGATTATTCGGAAAACAAATACACGATCGCCCTGACACAACCGATCTTCAACTGGGCCGATTTCCAGAACTATGCCAACAGCAAACTGGAAGTCTCCATCAGCGAGGCCCAATTCGCGCAAGCGCAACAGGATCTGATGGTACGCGTGGCACAGGCATACTTCGATATCCTGGCTGCTGAAGATGTCCTGACATTCGCGCGCGCGCAAAAAGCTGCCGTCAGCCAGCAACTCGAACTGGCGAAACGCAGTTTTGAAGTCGGTACCGTCACCATCACCGATACGCATGAAGCCCAGGCACGATACAACCTTGCGGAAGCGGACGAAATCGCCGCCATCAATGATCTTGAAGTCAAGCGCACAGCCCTGGAGCAAATCATCGGTCATCCGCCCGGCATACTTGATCCCCTCAAAAAGGACGTCAAACTCAGCGCACCGGAACCGAACGTGATGTCCAACTGGGTCAGTTCTGCCGAGCAACAGAATTATCAGGTCATCCAGTACCGGCTTTCCCATGAAATGGCGCGCCGCAACATCGAAATCAGCAAGGCCGGGCACTATCCGACCGTCGATCTGGTCGCATCATACAATCACACCAACCGCGATCAATACATCATCGACAGCGGCGGCGGTATCCGTGATTACAACACATCCAAGATGGTCGGCATCCAGTGGAACATCCCGCTCTTTTCCGGTTTTGAAGTCACCAGCAAGGTCAAGGAATCCGTCGCGCTGGAAGACAAGGCACGCAACGACCTGGAAGCATCCCGACGCAGTGCGGCACAGCAGGCCCGGCAATCGTATCTCAGCGTCAACAGCGGTTTGTCGCAAGTCCGTGCACTGGAAGCCGCGGAAGTCGCCAGCTTGTCATCTCTCGAATCCAACAAGCTGGGTTATGAAGTCGGCGTCCGTATCAACATCGATGTGCTCAATGCCGAACAACAGGTCTTCATGACACGTCGCGATCTCACACAGGCCCGCAACAATACCATCGTTCAGGGACTGCGCCTGAAACAGGCGGCCGGCATTCTCAATGAAGACGATCTCAAACGGGTCAATCTGTTGTTGAAGAAATAGGTATCTTGCCATATTCTTTGAATTGCCGTATAATTTCAAGTCTTGTAAGCCGTTCGGTTTGAATGACCGTCCGGTCGATGGTGGAAGTAGCTCAGTTGGTAGAGTCCAGGATTGTGATTCCTGTTGTCGTGGGTTCGAGCCCCATCTTCCACCCCACCAGTCAAAAAAGCCCGAATGCTCCTCATTCGGGCTTTTGCTTTTACGGTGTCGCTCCGGCACACGACAATTCCGAAACCAGATTTTCCCTGTTCAATCTATCGGACGACAGTTCACGCAAACGGCCGTCACGCATCAGACAAACCCGCCGCCCGAAATTGACAGCATCCAGCTCATGCGTCACCAACAGCACTGTCATGCCAGCTGCATGAATCCGGTGCAATAACGCCATGATCGTCCTGACAGACGCGACATCCAGATCGCCGGTCGGCTCATCGGCCACCAGTATTTTTGGAGAATTGATCAACGCACGCGCAATCGCCGCCCTGCGTTGTTCACCCCCTGAAAGCTGTGACGGATACATTTCCCGCAAATGACCGATCCCGACCGCATTCAACAAATAATCCGCACGTCCGGTAATATCGTCACGACTGCCGACGGAAAGGTAATAGGGCAACCGGACATTATCCAGTATGGAAAAGTTGTCCAGCAAGCTGTTTCCCTGCGGAATATACCCGACCCATGCATTCCGCATCATCGACATCTTTCTGTCGTCCTGTCCGGCAAGATGACGCCCCATCAGGACAATATCGCCCTCATGCGGCATCAACAGGCCGGTCACCAGATTCAGCAATGTCGTTTTGCCACTTCCCGAACGGCCGACTATCTGGACGAAATCCCCCTCTTTGACATCAAGGTTCACGCCATCGACAGCTGCGAATCTTGTACCGCCACGTTCGAAATACCGTCTCAGTCCGCTGATTTGCAACACCATCAGATTCCTTTCAATACAAAAGAAATATCATGACGCTCCAGTCGCCAGACACTGTACAGACAGGAAAGCGGACCGATTCCGACAGCAGCAATCAGGCAAAACACCCCCGTCAGGGCAATCGAACCTGGCGAAGGCATCATGAAAGGCAATTTGAGCGTCAACCCGATCAGCGTACTGAACGGAAACAGCACCAGCGCAGCCAGGCACAGGCCGCACAACGCGCCGGCAGCACTGATCATGAACGACTCTGTCAACAGGATACGATGAATTTTTCCTCGGGATGCACCAAAAATCCGCAGCAGACCGAATTCCCGTTTCCGCTCATTGACAATCATTGAAAAAACGAGCGCCATCACACCCAGTGCCGTTATCCACAGCAATGCGGACATCCCGTTCGCGACACATGAAAAAGCATTCAGCCGCAATGCGATTTCGCTGAACATGTTTTTCGTCATGACCATATCCAGGTTGTAGGCAGTGGCATAACGGAACAGGATATCGTTGGCGACCCTGCGCGGATCGAAACCGGGTTTGACATTGACCATCATGGTCGACACGACGGGATGATTCGCCTTTACCGAAAAAAGCGGTGCGATTTCCAGCCTCGAAATCATTTGACGTGCCGTTTCATGTGTTACGAAAACCGACGTGTCGAACCCCATACCGGTACTGTCCAGTCTGGCTGCAATCCGGTACGGTTTGCCGAAAAACGTAATGCTGTCTCCCACCTTGCCGGTCACTTTATGTCCGACAATCACCTCGTCTTTTTGTAACGCATTATGTAAATTCCCTGCAATCCATGGCTGGATAACCACATCGGTTGCCGGATCGAAACCGATCAGTTGCACCGGAACGGAACAACATGCCGCCTGCAACGAAGCGATGAAAATCTGTGATGAAACATTTTCTACACCCGGAAACGCACGGACTTTTTCTTCGAGTGTCTGGTCCAGATAGAAAGTGCCGGGGTCACCGCGCAACAGTGCGCTTTGCAATTGCTTGTCGTACCCGTACGGCACGATCATCAAATCGGCACCGAGCCTTTTCGACATGCTTTCCATACCGCTGCGAATACTTCCGGACAATACAGAGCCACCAAACAACACGAAAGCGAATACCGCAACCACCAGAATCTGTCCCCATGTCCTGAAGGGTTTGCGATGGATATTCCCGAAAGCGATGCGGCTTGTCGTCAACGGCCTTTTCATGCCCATATGCTGCCACCTTTCATGATTGCCCTGTGACGACGGATGCCTTGCTGCGCCATAAGTACACGGTATTTCCGATACCGACCAATCCGATCAATACACCGATTATCAGAGTCGCCGGCAACATCCCCGCACGACATGGCATCACCGCCACATCGCAAACACCGATCAGGACGGTCGGAACCGCCATCGTCAGCACTGCCGTCAGCGTAACGACGATACCCAACGTCTGCCTCGCGGCAACCTGCTGCATCACACCAAGCAATATCCCTTCGCAGGCAATCAGCATCCCCAATCCGGCAATCATCTGTGACGACCAATGACATTTCATGGGAACCTGCGCGCCGGAAACGAGTATCAGCATGGCATGACACGGCGGCAACAGAAATTTCACGGTAAGGGCCAGCAACACGCCGAGTCCCGTAACGATACATGCAATCCATACCCGGTTTCTCATCCGTTTCCCCTTCTAGATTCCGCGCAACTGCGATACCACCGCACGGTTTTCCTTTGATTCCGACCACTTCACGATGCGACCATGTTCCAGCACGATATGTCTTTCGGCATGAGCGGCGACTTCAAGCGAATGCGTGACCATAATGATGGAACTGCCTTCCTCATGAAGTTGCCGGAAGATATTCATGACGATTTCTTCATTTTCCGCATCGAGATTTCCGGTTGGTTCATCAGCGAGAATCAGTCTGGGATAATTGATCAGCGCGCGTGCGATGCAAACCCGCTGCTGTTCGCCGCCGGAAAGCTGACTGGGCAAATGACGTGCACGCCGGCCGAGTCCGACCCGCTCAAGCGCAGCCATCGCTTCATCTTCATCAACCATGCTGTGGTAATACTGCGCCATCATCACGTTCTCCAACGCCGTCAGATACGAAATCAAATGAAACTGCTGGAAAATCAGTCCGATTTTTTCCCTCCGGATAGCGGTCAGCTCACGCATCGTGGCCGTCGTCACATCCTGACCGTCCAGAACGACCTTGCCGAATGACGGTTTGTCCATGCACCCGATAATATTCATCAGCGTCGTCTTGCCGGAGCCGGATGGCCCCATAATCGCCAGCCATTCCCCATCCCTGACGTTCAGGTCGATTCCCGTCAGAGCACTGACCGTACCGTACACCATCGATACCTGTTGCAATTCGAGAATATGCTTTTCCATCCTCATTCACCCCGCAAAACAAGTGCCGGTTCTATCGCCATGGCGCGCCTGACCGGCAACAGACAGGCCAGCACCGTCACCACGACCGACAATGCAAGTGTCATGACAGTCACCGACGGAACAACAGAAACCGAACGCCCGAAGACACTGAAACTGACGGCCAGTGCGAAGAAATACCCGATGACACACCCAAGGCATCCACCTGCCACACCCAGCACAAGCCCTGTCCCCATGAACTCGGCCACAATCCGGCTGTTTTCCGCACCGACCGCTTTTTTCAACCCGATTTCCTTGCGACGCTCCATCACCATCGCCATCATCGTGGTCGCCACACATATCATGGTCAGCGACAGTACGATGCCCGTCACCAGACAAACAAGCGTCTGCAATTTTTCCAGAACGACCGACTCGGAATGCGTAATACGCTTGAGCAGGCGTGGTACCAGTTCAGGAAACTCCTGTCCTATCCGTTCCTGATATTGCGCCAGCACATCTCCACCAGCGGCGACACTCAACTCCATAATCTGCATTGCATGATCGCCGTTCATCAATTCGTTCAGCAACGGCAATGCGACAAACAGAAAACCGTCTTCCTTGCCGCCTGTTTGCACAATGCCGGCGATTTTCAGTTTCAACCTGAACCGCATTCCATCTCCATCTTTTCCGGCCAGATCGATGACATCTCCCTGCCTGAGCAACGCCATGCCCGCGACATCCTTGCCAAGCAGTATTTCATTCTCATCAAGCGGCAGCCTTCCTGTAATCTTCCAGTAGGGGCGTGTTTTCATAACTTGCGCAAAGTCTGTCCCTGCAACCGTCAAAGGCAAACGGTTCATCGTCAGCGACTCATAGCGCCAGGGTGCGGCACCTATCAGACGCTCTTCGGGAATACGCCGCAATGCATCGGATACCGACCTGGCATCCAGAAACGTTTTTCCTTCAGACGGCACCAGAATCATATTGGCGCCATAGGAACGCATCTCACGCCCCATCTGCTCCGGAATATCCCGGTACACGGTCATCATGCCCATCAGTACGGCCGCACCGATCGCCACCGCCAGCAATGCAGCCAACATCCTGCTTTTCTGTCGCATGAGCGAACTCGACAGCATCTTGAAAAAAAGTACATGTTTTCCGGAAAACATCGCTTCTTACCTCACCTGCCATGCAACACGCGTGTCGGCTCCAGCGAGAGCAAGGCACGCAACGCCGGTAAACTGCCGCAAACGGAGACCGTTATCACAATCAGCACAATGACCGGAATCACCCAGACATTCGGTGACACACTGACACCGAAGACGGTATGACCGACGATTTGCGCCAGTCCCAGTCCGGCAACGTAACCTGACAATCCACCGATTGCCGACATGGCAAGCACTTCCGCCAGAACCAGAAACGATATCGCCACATTCGTTGCGCCAAGCGCCTTCATCAAACCGATTTCCGTATACCGTTCCATCACGTTCATGGAAACCAGATTGGAAATCGCCAGCGCGGAACAAGCCACGCTCAACACTGTCAAAAGCAACATGAGCAATTTGACCTTGCCCAGAATCGCACCTTCCGATTCCGAAAACTGCAACAGCGGCTTCGCCTTCACATTTCCCAGCGCCTCCTCAATCTGGTAAGCAATCGCACTGATATAGGCCGTGCAATACCAGGTATCCCATTCCTTGCGTGACAAACTGTTCGGGTCCTCGGCGGCGCGACGCGACAATTCATTGTCTGGCGTGGTCAGCGCACTCACCTCGACTCTCTGCACCAGACCGGCATGACCGGTCATTTCCTGTACCAGTTGCAAGGGGACAAACAACTGTTCATCTTCGGCACCACCACTGTAAAAAGTCCCGCGAACCGTCACCCAGGTATCATGCCGCCCATCTGATGAAGTCACCCTCAGTCTGTCGCCGCGACTGATGCGAAGCCGTTGCGCCAGCACACTGCCAACCATGACACCATCCGGCATGGACTCGTTCGCCCATTCCCCCGACACGTCCCACCATGCCTTCATATAGCGCATTCCCGTTTCGATCGTATCTCCTGTCGGCAACACAAGCCGCTTGTCAAACCATGTTCCCACCATCACTGACTGGATACCGTTCTCACCCAGGGAAACCGTATGCTCCAGATAGGGAGTGAAAGCAACGATATTGTTCGCCCAGAAAATGGTTTTCATTTTCCCCAGCGCGTCTTCTGCAATGAACCGGTCCGATACCCCCGCTCCACTATCTATCCCGTAAAGCTCGCCGAGCATGGATGCCCCTCGCGGCACCACATTCAGATTGGCCCCATAGGTTTTCAGCTCCTGGCTGATTTTGCTCTCCACGTCCATGACGACATTGAGCATCGCCGTCGCAAGCGATATCCCCAGCGCCATCGTCAGCGCGATCATCAACACTTTTCTTTTCTGACGACGCAATGCGCTCACCAGCATTCCAGAAAACATTTCCCGCCCTCATTCAAAACGATGGACTTCCGCTTCAAGAGCAGCCGTATCGATTATGATTTTTCCGTCGGTGATTTCATGCGCAAGCGGTACCGGATTGCAACCTCCGGGCATGCCGATCGTTCCGATATTCATGACTACGTCACACAAAATGCACACGACCTGCCCATCCCGTTCGTAATAACCGCTCGGTCCGCAAATATCGCACGCATCCAGCGCCACACCATATGCCGATTCACTTTTGCGAATAACGATGTAGCGCATTTGCGTACCGTTTTCTGCCGTATAGGCAAAACGGTGCAAATGCCCGTCGTTGACTGTATCCAGCCTGATTTCGATTTTCCGTCCGTTGACGGCCAGTTCAACTGGAGGCGACAATTCCACCGTCCGGTTCGCCATCCAGTTACACGCTGTCATGACGAATGCCGCAAGAATAGCCAATACCAAACCGGATAAATTCCACCTAACCCTGTTTTTCGCATGCGCCTTTTTTTTGCGGATGACTGCAGGATTTTCGCCTGAAAACACAGCCATCCTGGACGATACAATGCTGCGCAACGCACCATAACTCACCGTCAGCAGCAAGATACCTATCGGCACAAACTCGTATTCCAGCAAAAACAGCAATACTTCCACGAGCGAATCCGATTCCATCAGCGCGCTGCGCAACATCACGATCCGGAACAGCTGGATAAACTGCCACAACGCAAATAACACCAGCCACACCGACACTCTGTGCCGTGCCTGCACCTGCGCCATTCCGGATATCATCCCGTACGCCACCCAAGCGCCGACAAGCGACAAAGCCAGACCCAGCGCATAACCGATCGCCCTGAACAGCACATCTGCATGAAAAAGCGTGTCATGACCGACCGCAAAAGCCGATGGATACAAAAAAAGATTCGGCAACGCATACGACAAACAAGCGGTCAACACACCGAAACACCCCCATCGAACCGCATTTGTTCGCGCAACCGTCCGCTCAGGCAACGCCCGCCCGCACTTCAACAACCAGAGAACTTCAGCCGACAAGGCGACAACCAGACAACCGAGGTTGTAATATTCACGAACGAAAAGATTTGTCGTCAGCCGCAAAACCGCCGCCACTATCGCGATTGCCAGCGCACACAATAACGCGCCGACAAACATGCGCTTTCGCAGCCTGTCTTCCTGATGCGCCCAGACGCCACACAGGCCACCCAACACCATGCAAGTCGGAAACAGCGCCATTACCACTTCAACCAGATACTGCAACATACCCCTGCCCGAAAAAGCATCCGTTGACTCGCGCATCCCTGCCAACACACCACGGAATACCAGTCACCCGCTTATAAAAAATGCATGAAAGCGGTCTCCCGCCTTCATGCACCCGTGCCTTACCAGACTCTCGGTACATAATTGAAATCCCAGCTGACTTCAATCGGTTTCTTCCAGAAACGACCGACAACACCGGTCGCCTTGTCCACATGCAACAGGTAACCCTGCTTTTCAGGATTATCGATAATGAACGTCACTTTGTATTTGCCGGGGCCATCCAGTTTGACATTGTTGCCGTAATGAGGTCCGTCGCTGGCGCTCATCGGCATGAACGTGCCCTTGATCGTCTTGCCCCCCTCTTTCGTAATTTCATATTTGACGGTCAGATACGGCACAAAACCGCCAGCCTCGTAACCCAGCTGATTATCCTTGACAGCCTTGATATCCGCCTCCAGATGCATATCGGCCTTTGCGGCAGGCAGACCGCCCATGCCCAACGGCTCCATATCGACAGGCTGGAAATACACCGCACCGATTTCCAACGGTCCGACAATCTTTGCAGGGCCAACAGGAAATTCCTCGAATTCAGCCGCCATAACCGACGGTCCGGCAGCCAGTGACGCACCAGCCAAGGCCAAAATCGCGAGTCTTTTACGAAGACCACTCATATTCATATTGCACTCCAATAAACACACTGTCTGTGTGACAATGTCAAAAAATTGAACCGAATTAAAAGCATCACCTCAAATGAGAATGATAATGAGAATCTATCTCATTTGTAATGTGGTGTCAAACCTGTTTGTCCAAAGAAAAAGTGCCCGTGTTTTGTACACAGGCACTTCTGACGGTCTTGCATTGCTTTGTCATCCATCGCGTGCAAATGAAACCCTTGACGCTCCGTCCTATATCTTTTTATGAAAAGCCGGCAATTTTCGCGGCGTCACTCTGTTTTGCAAGGTCACATATTCCGGAAGCCCATTGCGACAAGGCGGAAAATTCTCACCCTGAATCAGCGGATACAAATACCGTTTGCATTCATCCGTGATACCGAATCCATCGTCACTGATAAAACCTTGCGGCATGAACTTTTCGACATTGGCGACATCCTTCAGATCCGCCTTTCCTATCCTGTAGCGATAGGGAACATCACTTAACCGCTCGATTGTCGGCATCACGGCATTATGCCCCTGCAATGCCAGTTCAACAGCGGCGCATCCCAGCTCGTATGCCTGCTCCACATCGATGGCAGACGCAATATGGCGGGCCGAACGTTGCAGATAATTGGCCACAGCCCAATGAAACGGATGTCCCAGTTTCTCATGTATCAGGTTGGCGATTACCGGTGCGGCGCCACCCAGATGCGCATGCCCGAACGCATCGCGTGAGCCTTGCTCGGAAAGAAAACGGCCATCCGGATAACGGCAACCTTCCGAAACCACCACCGTACAGTATCCAGACCGCCGGACATTTTCATCGACACGAGACAAAAACGCTTTTTCCTCAAAAGGCCTTTCCGGAAACAGTACGACAACCGGAATTCCCTGATCCACTACAAGCCCGCCTGCAGCGGCAATCCAGCCTGCATGACGCCCCATGACTTCCAGCACGAATATGCGTGTCGATGTCCTGCACATCGAACGAACATCCAGCGACGCTTCCAATGTCGAAATCGCGATATATTTCGCTACCGATCCGAAACCGGGACAACAATCCGTCAGTGGCAAATCATTGTCGATCGTTTTCGGAATATGAATGGCCTGAACGGGATAACCCGTCAAAGTCGAAAAACGGGATATCTTGTAACACGTATCAGCGGAATCACCTCCGCCGTTATAAAAGAAATAGCCGATATCGTGCGCTTTGAATACATCAAGCAAACGCTCAAACTCACCCCTGTCTTTTTCTGGATCGGCAAGTTTGTAGCGGCATGAACCAAACGCGCCACCTGGTGTGTAACGCAAAGCCGCGATATCCTCCCGTGTTTCATGTCCTGTGTCTATCAATTCTTCCATCAGTGCACCGACAATACCGTTTTTACCGGCGAAAACCGTTCCGATCTTGTCCGGATATTTGCGTGCAGTCTCTATAACACCGCATGCCGAAGCATTGATTATTGCTGTCACACCGCCGGATTGTGCATAAAAAGCATTCCTGACCATCCATCCCCTCCATTACCACATCATTTTTCCTGTGCCGGATCAGCATATTGTGTATTTTCCGACCACACATTGTCTGAACCGCCAGTCAGGCCCCGTAATCCATCAATCCATACAAAATGATTTAAAATTTTCATATTTCAAGGAAAACAACGGCAAATCCATTTTTGTGTATTTCATGTCCCTCACGCCGCGACTTCACAAAAGACCCGAACTACCATCCCGAAACGGGGTCACCGCCAGCCAGGTATCCCTGCCGAAAGGTACATGGCAGACCTACGAAGATTTTCTTGCCGAAAGATTTCCCGCTCTCACGAAAAACGAATGGCATCAACGTATTATAGAAGGCGATGTACTCGACTCAAATGGCGAGCCTCTTTTGCCTGAGAGTACCTACCGCCCCGGTCAGACACTCTATTATTACCGTTATATCGCCAATGAAACACCCATTCCGTTTCAGGAAACCGTTTTATATCAGGATGAATGGCTCGTTGTCGCTGACAAACCGCATTTTCTTCCTGTCACGCCATCGGGACGCTATCTTCAGGAAACCCTGCTGGTCAGACTTCGGCGGAAGCTGGGCATTGACACACTAACCCCGATACATCGTATCGACCGTGAAACGGCCGGTCTTGTTCTCTTTTCCGTCAAGCCGGAAAGCAGAGATCGCTATCAGCGACTGTTCAGAGAAAATTTCGTCGGCAAACATTACGAAGCGATCGCCCCTTACCGAACAGACATGGCACTGCCCTTTCGCTACAAAAGTCGTATCATCCAGAGCGACGCCTTCATGCGTATGAAAACCGTTGAAGGAAAACACAATGCCGAAACGGAAATCAGCCTCCTTCAGCAATCAGGAGATTTCGCACATTATTATCTGAAACCCGTCACTGGCCGCAAGCACCAGCTTCGTATCCAGATGTGTACGCTCGGCATTCCGATCGTCAATGACCGTATCTATCCTGTCCATTATCCTGAAGCGCTTACACCCGCCATGCAAGAAGAAGAATATCGTCATCCGCTGCAACTGGTTGCCAAATCCATCCGCTTTACGGACCCATTTACCGGAGACCTGCGCCAGTTTGAAAGCCGATATTCTCTCGATTTCCGTTTTGTCACCAAAGCATAAGTCCGCACGATTCCATACCATGAAAAAACATTCGCCTGCTATCGACAGACATCATTCTCCCGAAGTCACACTGACTGAATTTCGCGGCGTATTGTATATGCATCTCGGAACTGACTGGATACAAGGCGCCATGCGACTGGGCAAACCCAATGCCATCGTACTCGACTACGTCCAGCACATGATGATGTGGATGCTGTTCAGGGATACGGCAAAACATATCGTACAGCTCGGACTCGGCAGCGCCGCATTGACCAAATTTTGTTACCACAATTTCCCGGATGCGAAAATAACGGCAATCGAACTCAATCCGAACGTAATCGATATCTGTCGCAGCACCTTCCATCTGCCGCCGGACGACGATCGTCTGACCGTACTGGAAACCGATGCCGCGCTGTATATCGAATCCATAAAACGCCGCAAAGCAATCGACATACTCCAAATCGACTTGTACGATGAAAATGCCGCTGCGCCGGTTTTCGACACCCCGGAGTTTTACAAAAGCTGTGCCGATGCGCTGACTCCCGACGGCATGATGACCGTCAATATATTCGGCAATGCTTCCGACAGACAAAAAAGTATCGGTGCAATGCAAAGCTGCTTCGAATCCGTCATCTGGACAACAGTGGAAGAAGGGCAAAACATGGTGGTACTCTGCGGTAACTCGATCGAGGCAGTTCTGTTCGACGAATTGAAAAAACGCAGCGAACACATCAGAAGAACATATGGTCTGAGAGCGGAAAAATGGGTGGCCGGTCTGGCTGCCTGGATGCAAGGCGAGGATACCTGAAGCGGCAATCATGCACCCAATCCAGCGCATGAAACAATGTGGCAAAAAACGTAGTAAAGAAAATCCCCACCCCGACGACTGCAGAAAAACGGCGATAACGGATACACCGTAACGTCCTGAGGGCAACGCCCCCCTTTGAAATCATTGCAAATGTGTAACCGTCCCGAGAAATAAAACCGGGACAAGACATTGGGAAATTGTCCAGGAAAGAGAGAAAGAGAAAGGGGCGAAAAAAGGATGAGTGTTGATAAAGAAAAAGCCCCTGACGGGGTGTCAGGGGCTTTATAGATAATTGCCTGACGATAACCTACTTTCACACTGGTTACAGCACTATCATCGGCGCGAAATCGTTTCACGGTCCTGTTCGGGATGGGAAGGGGTGGTTCCAACTCGC
>CASETG010000015.1 GCA_949290765.1 Oxalobacter formigenes
GATGGCGCGAATGTTTTCTCATTCTTTGCCGCGCAATAGCAGGAGCGGACGCTTACCGCCATCCTGTCCGGATAAACACCATCATGCGTTGTCAGATACAGCTGTCTGATTACCCGTTTGTAACGCGTATTCTTGTGTGAACACGACTTGTGCGCATGGAGAAGGGTTGCTTCTTTTTTTCACGGGTATATATGTTAGCAATAAAGTCTGTCCATGACACACAATTTTTTATATAACATCCTCCACGTCATATACAAAAGGCGTTTTATCGGGACATTTTTCGCGAAAACAGCTTCCTTTCAAGCGTATTTCATCCATCTGCGACTAGAATCCGGTCAACCATTTTCTGTGCTGCATGTACTGCCAGCATGCAACGATAATCAGTATGGGCAACAGGCATTCCAGAAATTCTTCCTGGGAGACCTGGAAGGCAACCAGCCAGTCCGGAAAATGCATTCTGTAAAGCTCCGTCAATGCATTCAGCGAACGGTCGATGCACTTTGAAGCCCCCAGCACAACGAAAAACATCAGTATGGTGATCGCATGCCCTTCCTTGTTGGACAATTCCCGGAAAAAGGCGCCGGCACAATGTCTGATGAAATAAAACAGCATCCAGAGAAGCGGCAGCAAAATCAGTATGGCCAGCAATTTGTCCGTCACCGGAATATGGTTGCCCAGCCAGAAACGGCTTTTCAGAATACTTGTGCTACTGACCGACTTGTGCAAGTCCATCTCCCGCATGCACATATATGCCAGCATGATGACAACCGCACATTTCGTTGATCCCTTCATCTGTGTGCCGGCGAATATGACGACCACAATGGCGATGACATAACAAATTACCGTCAGACTTTCGACCATACCGTTTTCCGATACGAACTCCAGCATATCCACTGGCGGCAATACCCACCAGCACACCAGTGCGGCCAACGAAGTCAGCAAGGTCATATAAACCGATACAAAGGGAGATGCCTGCGTCATCATGACCGTTTTATGCACTTCCCGATACTGATAGAAAGACACCGTTATCAGGAGCGGCAAAATGCACTCGAGATATTCCTCCTGTCCCGTCACCAGTGCCTCGACCCACATCGGAAAATGCCATTCCCACATTTCCGTCATCAGGTTCAGCGAACGATCGAAAATCTTGGAAATGACGAGCACTGCCAGAAACACGAGAATTCCGACAGCATAACTGTCTTTCAAACACAGATCGGACCACCAGCGCCGCGTATAACCACGAATAAAATAAAACAGTGCCCACAACACCGGCAACAGAATGGCCAGCGCAATCAATTTGTCCGTAACGGGAAACTGGCTTCCCAGCCAGAACTTGATTTTCAGGATACTGGTACCGCTCAACGATTTGTGCAAATCCGCTTCCCGCATGAACATATACGCCAGCAATATCACGATCGCTGCCCTGGTCTTTACCGTCAGAACGGTACGGCCGCTGTACAAAATGAGCGCGATGGCAACGATATAGACGACAAGTGTCAGGTTTTCGATCGGCCCGTTCTCACGAACGAAACGGATCATCGATTCGCTCGACATGGCCATCCAGCTGACCAGTGCGGCAAGAGAGGCGATGACGGAAACATAGGCCGTCATCCATGGAGATCTAGATAACGTCATTTGCGGAAAGACCACCTGATACCGTATCGCGTATCGCTGGCACCAGGCAAAAAAGTTAAATTTTGCAAAAAAGTTATTCTAGAGAAAGCATGCAAGTAATTCAATTCAGACAACACCACTCCGCGGCAGATCCTCACTGCTCATCGTTGTCACGGTATCGGGAGAAGGGAAATCCTGCGATCAGGTCGGGGTGGTCTTGTTGTCAGCGTCTTCTTCGCCAACGGTCTTTTCCGGCGGTACGGGTACCCGATTGTTCCAGGTATAGACGGACCATGCCGTTGCGCCACACTGGTCGCATGCCGGCCCGGTAGCGCCGCCGTTGGCTCGCCACCCGTCAGGATTGGCCTTGCCGCCACAGAAAGGACAGGGCAAGAGCTTCTGTTCCTCGACGTTACCTCTCCAGACAGCACGAAAGACCTCATTGAAATCGGCAAATGTCAGTTCCACACATCGTCCGACCCTGACACCGAAAACAATCAGAAAATAAAACGGGGTCACCAGAAACAGCAAAAAACGCCTCAATCCGGCAGACTTGATATGTATGAGCGGCGGCATAATATAACTTCGTCTCAAACAGCCTCCGGCAAGAAACGCACGATGACGAACGTGCCGCCGGACGACTGCAAGCGAAAACCTCCTAATCCAGCTTGCCTTTCTTTTTGAGCCACTTTACAGCGATAAACCCGATGATCGCTGCAAGAAACAGGGAGTCCAGCGCCCATTCATGAATGCTTTCGGTCGAAAAATTGCCATCGAACAGACGAAAGGACATGATCGCGCCACCCAGCAGAAGCGTCACCAGAAAGACATGTAATTTACGCAGTTTTTTCATTGATTTCGATCGTACATTAACCATTTTCCGTGCACAAAAGATTCCATCGCACGCAAACCGTAGTTTAACAGCTAAAACCGTACCCTTTGCATTCTTTCATGACAGAGTGAATCGGCAAAACAGGCAAACGCCATGAATCTTCCCGTCAGTGCCGTTTTACCTGCATGACGCCACTGACTTCGCTGATGAGTTGCATCGCCTTCCCGAGGCTTTCCGTCGATGCGATTTCCACCGTGAAAGACATTCTTGCCTGTCCCTTGTTACTTTGTGTCCGCACGCCGATCACATTGATTTTTTCACGCATGAACACATCGGAAATATCCCGCAACAAGCCCTGTCTGTCTCCGGCCAGCACATAAATATCGACAGGATATACCGTATCGGGCGCCGGTGTCCCCCAATTCGTCTGGATAACGCGTTCCGGCGCTTTCTTTTCCATTTCAAGAAAATTCTTGCAATCCTGACGATGGATGGATACCCCTTTGCCCCGTGTGACGAAACCGACAATCGGGTCAGGTGGCGCCGGCCTGCAGCATCTGGCCATCTGCGTCAACAAACCTTCCGTGCCAACGACCAGAATGCCGGATTTCGCACCACTGGTGACACTGGATGCCTTGCTCTTGCGGATAATATCATCGTCATTGCCCGTATCCCGAACAGCTTCCTGACCATGGAGCGCCAGCTCAATGGTACGCATATTGAGTTTTTCCTTGCCGGCAGCGAAAAACATCTCATCCACCTTGGAAAACTCCAGCTTCCGCGCCAGTTCCTCAAGATTGACTGCTGTCTTGCCCTCACGCTGCAAGAGCTTTTCAATCATGCTGCGACCACTGGCCACCGTTTCCTGATACTCGATACCGTTGAACCAGGACCGTATTTTGGCATGCGTACGCGGATTGACCGCAAACCCGGGACTTAACCAGTCACGCGACGGCCCGATATTGCCTGTCGCCCCCTTGGCGGTGATGATCTCCACCGTTTGCCCGCTTTTCAATGGCGTATTGAGCGGCACCATGACCCCATCCACACGCGCTCCACGGCAACGGTGACCGACATCGCTGTGAACCTGATAGGCGAAATCGATCGGTGTCGCACCTTGCGGCAAGTCGATTACCCGCGCCTGCGGTGTCAGAGCGTAAATCCTGTCGTCAAGTGTGGTCGCCTTGATTTTTTCGACCCACTCCTTATGGGAATCTTCTTCGGCTACCGCATCATCGACATCCGTCTTCCATGACAGCAACTGGCGCAAAAACGAAATCTTTTCATCATACTGCTGTGCAACAAACGTCGAGCCCCCCGTTTCCTTGTAACGCCAGTGCGCCGCCACGCCGAACTCGGCCAGACGGTGCATTTCCTGCGTCCTGATCTGAACTTCGAATGGCTGACCGTTTTCTGCGATGACAACCGTATGCAATGATTGGTAACCATTGGGTTTAGGTCGCGAAATATAGTCGTCGAATTCCTTGAGAATCGGCGTCCAGAGCCGATGAATCATGTCAAGTACCGTAAAACAGGTCTTGATATCGGAAACAATGACACGAAAGGCACGCAAGTCATACATCTGCGAAAAATCGAGCGATTTGCCGCGCATTTTGTTGTAAATACTGTAAATATGCTTCGGACGCCCCGTCACATCAGCCTTGATGCCCGCGTCATCCAGTTCCTGACGCAGTCGCGCCATGATTTTCCGGATGAATTCCTCGCGCTCGGTACGCTTTTCTTCCAGACTTTTCGCGATACGGCGATAGGCTTCCGGGTCGATGAACCTGAACGACAGATCTTCCAGCTCCCACTTGACCTGCCAGATACCCAACCGGTTGGCCAGCGGCGCATAAATCTCAAGCGTTTCCTTGGCATAATGACGGCTGGCATCGTTGTCTTCCTTTTTCTTCGCCAGATAACGCAACGCCGCCATCCGCGCAGCCAGCCGGATCATGACGACCCGCATATCGGCAGCCATCGCCAGCAACATCTTGCGTAACGTCTCTGTCTGCGCTTTCCTGATTTGCGCAGCATTTTTACCGTGCCCGATCTCGTCGAGTCCCCCCGTCAGATCACGCAATCTGAACAGTTTTCTGGCGCTGTCCACGAGATTGGCGACTTCCACGCCGAAGCGCGTTTCAAGCTGTGCGCCTGCCTCGGGATTATGCTCTGGCAAAACCGCCAGCAAACCGGCGATACGCGTCTGTGCATCGCTGTTCAATTCAGCCAGAATCAGACCGATACCTTTCGAAAACTCGAGTGCCGACTGACCGCTTTGCATACTGTGGTCGGCATAAGCCTCCCGCGCAAAGGCATAAGCATCCATGACCTGCTGCCCATCCGCACTGGAAAGTCCTTCCGTCAAATTTTCGACAGCATCCGTAATCAGTACCGAAGAAACCATAATTCAACCCACCGTTACCATAAATACCGCTTCTGTTTATGCCCTGACGGCCTCGCATAATGCCATTGTAAAAAGAAAAAGCAGGACAAGCCACAACAGCGTCGTCCGCTATCCCAATCCCGATGTACCCTGCAAAACCGGAATCTGCCAATCACCTGTTCCGTACATCCCGTCACCCGCCGTCATCTCGCCGAAGCCCATGTCCTGACACATTGTTTTCCCTCACGACACCACATCCTCAACCCAATGTCACGCACTATTCTGCAGGCAAAAAATGTACCGGGATATTCAACCGCTCACAATGCCATCCGTATCGGCACATGGCAGGAATAGCTGTCCCCAATCCCGTACACATAGGCATAATCAGAACATCACTGTGAGAACATTCCACAGCGAGCCGAAAAAGGGATATACCACCCGACACGTCCGGCAAACGACCGGCGTCCGCAGCGTGAAACAGACGCTCCGCCATGAAGCACCCTGCTTTCACTGGATGCACCATGGATGGTGGTATCGCACCATTTTCCGGCAC
Organism: Oxalobacter formigenes; assembly: GCA_949290765.1. Taxonomy (GTDB): domain Bacteria; phylum Pseudomonadota; class Gammaproteobacteria; order Burkholderiales; family Burkholderiaceae_D; genus Oxalobacter; species Oxalobacter formigenes_E. Next base: position 5,386 of record CASETG010000015.1, read on the forward strand.
GACATGCAACCGATTGCATCAGTCCGATAAAAAATTGTTGGCACGCAACGGTCAGCAGTAGTCAAACAACAACGTGCGACGTGTCCAAAAAAACATCAGGATTCCGCTCCGGCCGCCTTTTTCATACAACATTTCGGCCTGTATCCCCTCAAATGAAACCGGTCGCACATCACATCACCGCCGGCACCGTCCGATCCGCTTTTCTTGCTCCCGATTGTGCCGGAAACGCCATTACGCTTTCAGAAAATGGTATAGATTGCGCAGCATCCCTGCCGTCGCCCCCCAGACGAAACGGTTGCGATACGGCACCGTATAAAACGACCGTCTGCCCGCGCCGTTCGGGAACTCAGCCGAGCGAATCTGGTAATTGGAGCCATTCATGAAAAACTCGAACGGCACCTCGAAAACCTCAGCCACCTCATCCGGATTGGTATGTATCGCGAAAGGCGGCGTCACGATGGAAACGACGGGCGTGACCCGATACCCGCTGCCGGTACGGTATTCAGGCAACGTTCCCAGAATGTCGACATGACTGCGGTCGATACCGACTTCTTCTTCCATTTCACGCAATGCCGTTTCGATACGGGTACTGTCGGTCAGATCGACACGTCCGCCCGGAAAACTGATCTGTCCCGGATGGTCATGCATATGCAAGGCACGCTGCGTCAGCATCAGCGCCAAACCATCCTGCCGGTTGACCAGCGGCACCAGAACGGCTGCCGGAATCCAGCGGTCGCGATGGACAAACGCGGGCTCTGCATTGATCTCTGGCGTCCATGCCGGTGGATTGGAAAAGCGTTTCCTGATCCATTCCGGATTCAGACGTTCTGGTGGCACAGCCTCTCCGCTGCCGATCGAATCGACAGGCAATTTTTCCGGATCAAAACCCAATTTGGCCATGTTCTCTCCCGACAATGCAAAAAGGGGGCATCACAGATGCCCCCTTCACAATCGAACCATTCGTTCAATCATTCAGCGCTTTTTGCGCTCCGGCTGGGCAATTTTTCCTTGATACGTGCGGACTTGCCGGAACGTTCACGCAAATAGTACAACTTGGCGCGACGAACATCACCGCGACGTTTGACTTCAATGGAAGCGATCAGCGGGGAATACAACTGGAAAGTACGTTCCACACCTTCGCCGGAAGAAATCTTGCGAACGATGAAGTTGGAATTCAGGCCACGATTGCGGCGGGAAATGACCACACCTTCGTAAGCCTGTGCGCGTTTGCGGTTACCTTCAACCACCATAACGTTAACGACAACCGTGTCGCCCGGTGCGAAATCAGGGATGTTTTTTCCCAGACGTTCGATTTCTTCTTTTTCTAACTGCTCAATCAGATTCATTTCAACTCCTAAAGCCATCTTGCCGGCGTACTGGAATACTCCTTTTTTGTCATTGTGACGATACCCGGTATAGGATGACGGTTAATCAACATGAACAAACGTTCACGACGCTACTATACACCAACTGCTGCTACTTAAAAACTCCTTGTCCTCTGCCGACAATTTCCCGGCCTCATCAGCCTTGCGAAGCAAATCCGGCCTTTTTCGCAACGTCATCAACAGAGCCTGCCGGCGACGCCAGCGAGCGATTTCCGCATGATTGCCCCCCATCAACACATCGGGAACCGCGACTCCTTCATACTGCGGCGGCCGCGTGAAATGCGGGCAATCCAGAATTCCCGATACGAAACTGTCCTCGACCGCCGACAGCTCGTCATGCAACACGCCCGGCAACTGACGGATAACGGCATCCATCAACGCCATGGCCGGAATCTCACCTCCCGACAACACGAAGTCGCCGAGACTGATTTCCTCATCGACATGCTTTTCTATCAGACGCTGATCGACCGCCTCATACCGCCCGCACAACAAAATCATGCCTGAAACAGAGGACAAGGCCATGACTTTTTCGTGATCCAGCGGTTTTCCCTGCGGCGACAGGTAAATGACCGGTGCGTCTCCGATTCCCGACCGCGCCAGCCTTTCCCTGGCGGCGACGATCGCCGCATCAAGTGGCTGCGCCATCATGACCATCCCGGGGCCGCCGCCATAAGGGCGATCATCCACTGTCCGATGCCTGTCATGCGTGAAATCGCGCGGATTCCATAACGTTAACGAACAGCGTTTTTCCTCGAACGCCCTTCTGGTAATACCGGATCCCGTGAGTGCGGAAAACATCTCCGGAAACAGTGTAATCACATCGAACTGCATCGCCGCCATTTCCGAAAAAACTACCGGACGAGACCGAGCGCCATCAGTAATCGCGCTCCCAGTCGACGATTATCTTCCGGTCTTCACGTGAAACCTCTGTCACATACTGGCTGACAAACGGAATCAGCAATTCCTTGCCGCGCCCGTCCGGCATGACAGTATCCACCCGCAAAACAGGATGCGCGCCATTATCCATGAGCCCCCTGACGGTTCCCAGAGACTCCCCGCGCACATTGAAAACGGACAGACCGATCAAATCGACCCAGTAATATTCGTTTTCCTCGAGTGAAGGGAAATGCTCCCTCGAAATACGAACGACCGCACCACGGAGAGCCTCCGCCGCATTGCGGTCGTTCATGCCTTCGAAACTGGCGACGATTTCCTCGCCTTGCCATCGAGCCTGTGCGACCCTGACTTCATGATATGCCGGCAAATCCAGCCACCAGCTCCTGACCGTCAGCAATGCCTCGGCATCGGCGGAATAGGGACGTACCCGAACCCAGCCACGGATACCATATGCTCCGCTGACATGACCGACCTCGACCAGATCGCCCGGAACCGGCATCTGAATGTTTTCCAACGTCTTCAAACGCCAGACGAAAATTATTTGGCTGCTGCGACCAGACGTGCAACCGTCGGAGACAGTTTTGCGCCGACGCTCTGCCAGTAGGTCAGACGATCGGTTGCGATACGGATACCCTGTTCATGTTCTGCCGCAAACGGGTTGTAGGTACCCAGACGTTCGATGAAACGTCCGTCACGACGGTTACGGGAATCGGCTGCAACGATTTGATAAAAAGGACGCTTTTTGGCGCCACCACGAGCTAAACGAATAACGACCATGAGTCTTCCAAAAAAAAGTTCAAACGGAAAAATC
>CASETG010000016.1 GCA_949290765.1 Oxalobacter formigenes
GTCATTTCTATACTACGACCAAAAACAAGCGGACCACGCCTGAAAAAATCGAAATCATCAAGTTCGATCCAAAGGCTCGCAAGCATGTCCCTTACAAGGAAACCAAAATCAAGTAATCCTCTTGCTTCCTTTCCTTGTTTCCTTCAAAGCCGGCGCAAGCCGGCTTTGTCGTTTCCGGGCCATCCGGAACCGCCGACATTCATCCACCAGTAACAGGCGGAAAAAAAGCCGCCTCCCCGTTTTCCGTCAGGACAGTGCCTGCCGTCGCCATTTTCAGCTGGAAAGCCATCCGCACACCATTATCTTCCGCCAAAGCCTTCGCCCAGACCGGGCCGCGCTGTACCAGATATTGCCTGAGCGCACCGACGGTACGAACGTTTTCCGGCAAATCAAGCCATTCTTCCGTCATGCCCAATGCTTCACGGATGCTGGCGAAATAACGTACCCTGATTCTCATGGACGCCAGAATTCACTGAAAGGAATGAACCGGACCATTTCGCCCGGCCTGATGGAATGACCCGGCGGATTGTCGACCAGCCCGTCGCCCCACACCGCCGATGACAAAATGCCCGATCCCTGATTGCCGAACAGCTCCACTTCGCCGTTGCCGTTGATTCTGGCACGCAAAAATTCATTGCGTTCGTCCGCCTTCGGATAGGCGCTTGCGCAAGGCAATTGCAAGGCTTTCGGTATCACGTCCGCAATCCCCTGCATGGCCAGCAAATACGGGCGAACGAACAGCAAAAAAGTCACGAAGCCGGATACCGGATTGCCAGGCAAACCGATGATTGGCGTACCACCGCCGGAAGCCTGCCTGCCGATTTCCCCGTAAACCAGCGGTTTTCCGGGTTTGACCGCGATTTTCCAGAAATGCAACCGTCCTTCCGTCTCGATAGCATGTTTGACATGGTCTTCCTCACCGACCGAGGCGCCGCCTGATGTCAGAATCAAGTCGTGTTCCGCCGCTGCCTGCACGAAATAGCGACAGGTCGTCCGGAAATCGTCCGGCACGATACCGAAGTCTGAGACATCACATCCGAAGTCTTCCAGCAAGCCGCGGAGCATATAGCAGTTCGAGTTATAAACCTTGCCTGGCGGAAGCGGTTCGCCGGGTTTGACCAGCTCATCTCCGGTACACAGCAATGCCACCTTCGGCTTTCTGACGACCGGCAGATGGGTCAAACCGACAGCTACAGCGACGCCGAGATGCTGCGAACGCAATCGTGTACCCGCCATCAGGACAGGATCGCCCTTCTTCGCCTGTTCCCCCGCACGCCTGACGGCTTCGCCCTTTTCCGGCAAATGCAAAAAGGACAAGCGGCCGCCTTCCGCCAGACACCATTCCTGCCTGACGACGGTATCCGCACCTTCCGGCAGGGGCGCCCCCGTGAAAATCCGCGCTGCTTCCCCCCTGCCAAGCGGCATTCCCGTCGCACCAGCAGGTATTCTCTGGGTGACCGTCAATACCGTCGCAGCATCGGTGACATCGGCATAACGAAAGGCATAACCATCCATGGCCGAGTTATCGGCATCCGGAACGGTAACACATGCATACTGCGTTTCGGCCAGCACCCGACCATTGACCTGCGATACGGACAATATTTCCACATCCCGTATCGCATGGACACTGCCGAGCAATTGCGAAAGGGCTTCACTTGCCGTCAACATATCCCCGCTCCTTTCATAAGCCATCCGGCGGGCGAACCCCTGCTCCGCTCAAAGCCCCGTCCGTTCCGCGATGAACTTCTTGACTTCGTCCGCATCGACCGGCATGACGGTAAAGCGTTGCGGCAGCCCCTCGATATTTTCAAAACCCGCCGGCCTTGAAGCATTGTGACCCAGTGCCTCGAAAATCGTTTCGTTGAACTTGGCCGCCTGTGCAGTTTCCAGCACGATCATCGGCACGCCCTTCTGCTGGTGTTCCCACGCGACCTTGATACCATCCGCCGTGTGCGGGTCGATCGTAATGCCATATTCCCCGCTGACCCGGCGAATCGTGGCGACACGGTCCGCATGGGTGGATTTGCCGGACTCGAAACCGTATGAGGAAACACGCGAAAATTCATCGCCGTCGCCCTTCTGGCTGTCCGACAGGTCAAAAAAGCCTTTGGTTTCGATCTGCCGGAAAAGATGGCCGACACGCTGTCCGTCACGTCCGAGCAAGTCATAAACAAACCGCTCGAAATTGGACGCCTTGGAAATATCCATCGACGGACTGCTCGTATGCCACGTTTCATCCGACTTGCGGACACGATAGACACCGCTGCGGAAAAATTCGTCGAGTACATCGTTTTCATTGGTCGCCACGACCAGACGATCGATCGGCAATCCCATCATGCGGGCGATATGACCGGCACAGATATTGCCGAAATTGCCCGACGGTACCGTAAACGAAACCTTTTCGCTGTTATCGGCAGTCGCCTTGAGATAAGCGCGGAAATAATAGACGACCTGCGCGACCACTCTGGCCCAGTTGATCGAATTGACAGTACCGATTTTCTGTCGCGTCTTGTAGGGCAAATCGTTCGATACGGCCTTGACGATATCCTGACAATCGTCGAATACCCCCTCGACCGCGATATTGTAGATATTCGGGTCTTGCAGGCTGAACATTTGCGCGGTCTGGAACATGCTCATCTTCCGATACGGCGAAAGCATGAAAACGCGGATACCTTTCTTGCCACGCATGGCATATTCCGCCGCGCTGCCGGTATCGCCGGAAGTCGCGCCCAGAATATTGAGTTCGGCGTTCTGGCGTGAAAGCGCATACTCGAACAAATTGCCGAGCAACTGCATGGCCATGTCCTTGAACGCCAGCGTCGGGCCATTCGAGAGCGACAAGAGCATCAGTTTCTTGCCGTCTTTTTCCTCAAGCACCCGCAAAGGCGCGATATCCTGCGCCGAGTCGCCTTCCCGCACGTTGCGGTAAACCTCAGGCGTATAGGTTTTTTCCGCAAGCGCTTTCAAATCGGCTTCCGGAATATCATCGGCGAACTTTTTCAGAATCTCGAAAGCCAGCTCCGCATAGGAGAGCTTGCGCCATGCATCGAGCTCACGACCGGTCACGACCGGATAGGATTCAGGCATATACAGGCCGCCATCCGGCGCCAGACCTTCCAGAAGAATTTGCGAAAAAGATTTTCCTGTACCGTTTTTATCCCCGGCACGGGTCGATACGTATTGCATACGGACATCCCGACAATTCAGCGATTGGACACAGCCGGAAACGGCAACGCCATCCGGCCAACCGAATTTAGCATTGTAACCAAATTCCGTTTCGATAGACATTTATCGGATAAAATCTCATGTTTTCGGACGATAGTCCAAACAGGACACCAAAAAAGTAATATCCTATTTCAGTTAACATTTTTCGGAAACGACATCATGCCTCCCAAAGTCGCCATAGCCCAGATCAACAGTACCGTCGGAGATTTGTCCGGCAACCGTGAGCGCATCGCCCGTTTCGCACGGCAGGCCGCCGCGCAGGGAGCGGATATCGTACTGACACCCGAACTGTCGCTGACCGGTTATCCACCGGAAGACCTGTTGTTGCAACACAGCTTCCATTCGGCAACGCAACTCGAGCTCGACAGACTGAAAAACGAACTGGCCGATCTCGACAATGTCCATGTACTGGTCGGCCATCACTGCATCCGCAACGGTTTGTGCTACAACGCCTGTTCCGTACTGGTCAACGGCACCATCATCGGCACCTACTTCAAGCAGGAACTGCCCAACTACACCGTTTTCGATGAAAAACGCTATTTCACACCCGGCAAGGAACCGCTGGTATTCGATGTCCGCGGTACACGCTTTGGCGTGGCGATCTGCGAAGACATCTGGTTTCCGGAACCTGCCGAGCGTACCCGTGCGGCAGGCGCCGAAGTCCTGCTGATCATGAACAGTTCTCCCTACCATATGGGAAAAATGCACCAGCGTCCTGTCATCGTCCGGCAAAACGTCATCCATCACGGCATGTCCGCCGTTTATGCCAACCTGGTAGGCGGTCAGGATGAACTGATTTTCGACGGCTGCTCCTTCGCCATGAACCGTGACGGCAAAGTCTGCGTACAACTCAAACAGTGCGATGAAGACCTTGAAATCATCACCATCGAAAACGGCGACCCCGTCAACGGACGTATGGAAAAACACCCGTCGGTCGAGGAAGAAGTCTATCGTGCGCTGGTGCTGGGCGTACGCGACTATGTCGGCAAAAACGGTTTCCCGGGCGTCATCATCGGACTTTCCGGCGGTGTCGATTCGGCACTGGTTCTGGCCATCGCCGTCGATGCACTGGGGCCGGAAAAAGTGCGTGCCGTCATGATGCCTTCACCCTATACGAGCGATATTTCACGCATCGATGCCAGCGAAATGGCGGCACGTCTGGGTGTCAGCTATGACGAAATCGCGATCACGGACTGTTTCTCGTCCTTTTTGCAAACGCTTGCGCCGCAATTTTCCGGTATGCCCGAAGATTCGACGGAAGAAAATTTGCAGGCCCGTATCCGTGGTACCCTGCTGATGGCGCTGTCCAACAAATTCGGCTCCATCGTACTAACGACAGGCAACAAGAGCGAAATGGCCGTCGGCTACTGCACGCTCTACGGCGACATGGCCGGAGGATTCGCCGTCATCAAGGATATCTACAAGACACTGGTTTACCGCCTGTGCCGCTACCGCAACACCCTTTCGGACGTCATTCCCGAACGCATGATGACCCGTGCCCCGACAGCGGAACTCAAGCCGAACCAGTTCGACCAGGACACTTTGCCGCCCTACGAAGTACTCGACGCCATCGTCAGGATGTTCATGGAAGAAAACAGGAGCGTCAATGAAATCATCCGCAACGGATACAGCTCGATCGTGGTGGAACGTATCGTCCGGCTGATGCGCATCAACGAATACAAACGCCGCCAGGCGCCCATCGGTATCCGTATCACCCCGAGAGGTTTCGGTCGCGACTGGCGTTGTCCGATCACGTCCAAATTTCGCGATTGAAACCGGAATGTTTTACAATGCACCGTATTCCGCACGACCTGCGGAATCTCCCTTTTCATCATTACCGGAGCTTGCATGAAAAAAATCACCGCCATCATCAAACCGTTCAAGCTGGACGAAGTGCGCGAAGCCTTGTCCGACGCCAATATCAATGGCCTGACCGTCACCGAGGTCAAGGGATTCGGCCGGCAAAAAGGCCATACTGAGCTTTATCGTGGTGCCGAATATGTCGTCGATTTTCTGCCCAAGGTCAAAATCGAGGTCGTGGTGGACGACAGTATGCTGGAACTGGCGATCGAGGCGATTCTCAAGTCGGCCAGAACCGGAAAAATCGGCGATGGCAAGATTTTCGTGCAGAATATCGAGCAGGTCATCCGTATCCGTACCGGAGAAACCGGCATCGAAGCGATCTGACCAGGCTGCCTACCCATTGCGGACGGTTCCGATTCCCGTGGCATGCTGTCCGCAAACAGCATTTTCCCGTGCTGCTGTATCAGTTCAGACATTTCCTGAATACGCAGGTATCCAGCGCGGGTTTGTCCGACAGCATGCCGTTTTCAAAGCGCGCCATCATTTCAAAGCCGTTTTTCTCGTAATACGACACATTGCAGGTCGCATCCGCCCAGAGATAAAGGCTGCCGACACCATCCCTGCGACACAAACGCTCCAGATTGTCCAGAAGTCGCCGCCCCGTACCGGAAACACGGCTCATGAACAATCCCATCTGGACATCGTTTTCCGTCATGAAACGCCTGACCGCATGGCTGTTGCGTGTCAGATAATCCCTGTACTGCAACGCAATATCCCGTTCTTCACGGGAAAACCCGGACAAACCATGCGAAAACCAGTCATCGCAACGGCTGGCATCGGCCTTGCAGCCCGCCAGCAAGAAAGCATCCAGTCCGTCCTCGTCCACGCACCATGAATAACGGCGATTCACATCATAGTAACGCACCAGATATTCATGAATGAAACGGTTGAACGCATCGCCCACACCGTCCAGTTCATATGACCATACATCGTAGGCCATCTGTCCGGCCTGTGCGATGTCCTGCTCGGTAAATCGCCTGATTCCCATTCCCGCACAATCCGCATACCGGCATCGGCAAACCGCTTCCGGCCTGTCGCACCGGCATTTCACGGATTATTTTTTCCCGTCTTCAGCCATCAGTTTTTTCGCCTCCGCACGCTGTTGCGGCGTCATGATTTCCAGCATGTTTTTCGCGCCGGTCTGCGACATCTTGTACCCCTGATTTCCGGAAAGGGTATACCACTTGTAGGCCTGTACCGGATCAGCACGCATGCCCAGACCCAGTTCATACATTCTGCCCAGCATATACTGGGCACGAATATGGCCGTTTTCGGCTGCGCGTTTCAACCACATCCCGCATATCTGGTCATCCTGTTCGATTGTCGTACCGCTGCAATACATCTCGCCGACAGCGACCATGGCGTCCACATCGCCCTGTTCGGCCTTTGCGGTCAGTTCCGCGACTTTTTCCTGACCTGTCGAACATGCGGCCATCGCACCGGCGACCATCAGCATCAGCGCAGCGGGAAGCGTTTTTTTGAACGAAGAAAACATGAATACCTCTCAATGGAAAAACGGCCTGTTTGCCTGAAAACAGCGACTTTCAAGTATATCGGGACAAAACGGTTTATACCAGTGGCTAGCGCCCCTTGAGCAGGACAACCACCGCGCCAGAACCGCCATCTGCCGGCTTGGCCTGGCAAAAAGCGATGACATCCGAGCGCTGCACAAGCCATTTGTGAACCAGTTTTTTCAGCACCGGCTCATTGTTGACCGAACCCAATCCCTTGCCGTGCACGATCCGCACACACCGGATACCACGCAATGCCGCCTGCCTGAGAAACTCGACGATCATTTCCCTGGCTTCATCCCTGCGCATGCCATGCAAATCGATCTGGTCCTGAATGACCCAGTGTCCCCGGCGCAGTTTGCGCACCACATCGGGACCGATACCCTCTCTTGTATAACTCAGGGCCTCATCCGTTTCCAGCAGACTTTCCACGCTGAATTCATCGGAAAGCGATTCGCGCAACGCCAGCTTCTCGTCGGCGATACGCTGCACCGGAATCGGCTTGGGTGCCTGAAACACCGGCTCGATTCTGTCGCTGGCATCCAGCGGCGTGACGTCACCGATACTGTTCAGAAACAGCTCCCTGTCGGACTGTGCCTGCCGCTCCGCCTTTTTGCGAGCCTCTTCCTGTTTCCTCCGCTCCTCGTTGACCTTCTTCACAGCTTTTTTCAGCGAGGCGAAATCGGAAAGTTTCCTTGACGCCGCCATGATACTCAACGCTCCTGTTGCGCTTCCAGATACCGCTGGACATCCAGTGCAGCCATGCACCCGGAACCCGCGCTGGTAATCGCCTGCCGGTAGGTATAATCCTGAACGTCTCCTGCCGCGAACACGCCCGGAATACTGGTGGCGGTCGCCATGCCGTCCTGCCCCATGCGGGTCTTGATGTAACCGTTGACCATTTCAAGCTGTCCCTCGAATATGGCGGTATTCGGTTTGTGGCCGATCGCGATGAATACGCCATGAAGCGCGACATCTTTCGTCGTTCCGTCACTGACTGACTTGACACGTATGCCGGTCACGCCGGAATCGTCCCCCAGCACCTCATCGACCACGGAGTTGTACAAAATCGAGATTTTTCCGGCCTCGACACGCTCCATGAGGCGCGACACCAGAATCGGTTCGGCACGGAAGGAGTCACGACGGTGAATGAGCGTGACTTTCGACGCGATATTGGACAGATAAATCGCTTCATCGACCGCCGTATTGCCGCCGCCGACGACCGCCACTTCACGGTTACGATAGAAAAAGCCGTCGCAAGTGGCACATCCCGATACCCCCCGTCCGATATAAGCCTGCTCCGATGGCAATCCCAGATACTGCGCGGACGCACCCGTGGCGATAATGAGCGCATTGCAGGTATATTCCCCCATATCGCCGACAAGGCGGATGGGTTTGGCACTCAGTTCGGCCGTATGAATCTGGTCGAATTCGATCCGTGTTTCGAAACGTTCGGCATGCTCGAGGAAACGCTGCATCAGATCAGGTCCCGGAATGCCCTGTCCGTCTCCCGGCCAGTTTTCGACTTCCGAAGCCGTCATCAGTTGCCCGCCCTGTTGCAACCCTGTAATCAGAAGCGGTTTGAGATTGGCTCTTGCCGTATAAATCGCTGCGGTATAACCGGCAGGACCGGACCCCAGAATAATCACATCGGAATGTATCGAAGAAGTTGTCATAGCTTCACCATCGGGAAAAATCGGAATTCGTTTCACAAACCGGCCGTGCGAAACAGGATTGCAGCGGGATATTTATCCGCCACACAGCCAGACTCTGTTCCGATTATAGACCAAAGCACTGAAATAAGACGTGCGCAGTCCCGGTGCGCGGAAAGCGGACGCGTGAACCCCTCTCCGTTTGTCCCGGAACATTGGGACTTTTTCCAAAGTCGAATACAATAGCCGCATACTGGTCGTTTTCCTGCAAACCGACAGGAAAGAGCTTTCACCATTACGGATTCATGAACAAAAACACTTCGAGTTATGACAGGAAAAAACCGGATCCGACGCCTGTCGCACCCAGCCGTTCCGCACGCCTTCTGAACGAAGCATGGTGGTTCGTCCTGATCGTCGCCACCATCTATTTTTTCCTGATTTTCCTGACCTTCGACAAGGCCGACCCCGGCTGGTCGCATGCCAGCCAGACCGCCACCATTTCCAATATCGGCGGCCGTATCGGCGCATGGATATCCGATTTGCTGTTCTTCACCTTCGGCATCTCCGCATGGTGGCTGATTCTGTGGATGGTGCGGACAATCTGGGACGGATACCGGCGCATTTCGCGGCTGCTCATGCTTCAGGAAGAGCCGGAGCGCGCATGGCTTCGTGACCGGCTTCTCAAAAACGGCGGTTTCATCATCCTGCTCATTGCCAGTTCAGGCATCGAATACCTGCGCATGTACAACACGAAAGTGCCGCTTCCCGGTATTCCGGGCGGCGTCATCGGCGAAAGCGTAGGCCGGCTGGCACAGTACTATCTGGGCTTTACCTGCGGTACGCTGATACTGGTACTTTTGTGCGCACTGGGCTTCAGTCTTTTTTTCCAGATGTCATGGCTGCAGCTCGTCGAACGAATCGGAGCCTTTCTCGAGGGCATCTATTTTGCCCTGAAAAAAATCTACACCGTGCGTGAAGACCGCAAGATCGGTCAGGTCGCCACCGTCAAGCGCGAAGAAGTCGTGACACAGGAAAAAGCCCGTGCCACCGAAGCACCGCCCATGCGTATCGAGCCGCAAATCACAGACGTACCGAAATCCGACCGCGCCGAAAAAGAACGGCAAGTCGTCCTTTTCAACGACCTGCACGATTCCGAACTACCCCCGCTTTCCCTGCTCGATCCCGTTTCCGGACAACAGGAAACCATCAGTGTGGAAACGCTGGAATTCACCAGCCGCCTGATCGAGAAAAAACTCTCCGATTTCGGCGTAAGCGTACGGGTAGTCGCCGCCTACCCCGGACCAGTCGTCACCCGCTACGAAATCGAGCCGGCGACCGGCGTCAAGGGCAGCACGATCGTCAATCTCTCCCGCGATCTGGCCCGTTCGCTCTCGCTGGTATCCATCCGGGTAATCGAAACCATCCCCGGCAAGAACTACATGGCGCTGGAACTGCCGAACGCAAAACGCCAGATCGTCCGGCTGACCGAAATCCTGAGCTCCAAGGTTTACAGCGATGCCACCTCGAATTTGACCATCGCACTGGGCAAGGATATCGCCGGCAATCCCGTTGTGGCCGATCTGGCCAGAATGCCGCACTTGCTGGTTGCCGGAACAACGGGCTCAGGCAAATCCGTCTGCATCAATGCGACGATTCTCTCGCTGCTCTACAAGGCCACCCCGGCACAGGTACGCCTGATTCTGATCGACCCGAAGATGCTGGAATTGTCCATCTATGAAGGTATCCCCCATCTGCTCGCACCTGTCGTCACCGATATGCGGCAGGCCGGACACGCGCTCACATGGGCGGTTGCCGAAATGGAAAAACGCTATCGGCTCATGTCGCATCTCGGTGTACGCAATCTGGCCGGCTACAACAACCGCATCATGGATGCGGCAAAGAAAGAGGAACGAATCCCGAACCCGTTTTCCATCACCCCGGATGCGCCCGAACCGCTTGAAACCATGCCGCAAATCGTCATCATCGTCGACGAATTCGCCGACCTGATGATGGTGGTCGGCAAGAAAGTGGAAGAACTCATCGCACGTATCGCACAAAAGGCACGCGCCGCCGGCATTCACCTGATTCTGGCGACGCAACGGCCATCCGTCGATGTCATCACCGGCCTTATCAAAGCCAATATCCCGACGCGTATCGCTTTCCAGGTCAGCAGCAAGATCGATTCGAGAACCATTCTGGACCAGATGGGCGCGGAAGCATTGCTTGGACTGGGTGACATGCTCTATCTGCCGCCGGGTACCGGCTTTCCAAACCGCGTACACGGCGCTTTCGTATCCGACGACGAGGTACATCGTGTCGTTTCGTTCCTGAAAGAACATGGCGAAGCCGACTATGTCGAGGGCATTCTCGAAGGTGGCACGCTTGACGAAAACGGAACAGGCTTCGGCGAAAACAACGCCGAGGACGGAGAAGCGGACGCCCTGTACGATCAGGCGGTCGCCATCGTACTGAAAAATCGCCGCGCCTCGATTTCGCTCGTCCAGCGCCACTTGCGCATCGGCTACAACCGCGCCGCACGGCTATTGGAACAGATGGAAAGAAGCGGCATCGTTTCTCCCATGCAAGGCAACGGCAATCGTGAAATACTGGTACCGACATCCGGGCAGGATTGAACGGCTCCGTCCGTGCAAAACCGCCCCGTCGGAAAAATTTTCGTTCACTCTGGAATCATTATGCGCTCCTGTTTTACCAAACTGGCTCATGCTTTTCTGATTTTGCTGATGATACCGGCCATGGCGTGCGCTTCCGCCATAGACCAGCTCAAGCAATTTTCGGCCACCGCCCACTCCGCCAAAGGACAATTCCAGCAGGCGCAAGTCAAATCCGGCGAAAAAATCCGTTTCGCCAACGCGGCTTCCGGCACATTCCTGTTTTCCCGTCCAGGCAAATTCATCTGGACATACAGCAAACCCTATGAGCAAATCCTGCAGGCCGACGGCACCCGCTTTTACATATATGACAAGGACCTCAATCAGGTCACGATCAAGAAACTGGGAGATGCGCTCGGCTCCAGTCCGGCGGCCATTCTGTTCGGCAGCAACGACCTGGAAAAGAATTTCACGCTCAAAAACGCCGCACCGCACCACGGATGCGAATGGGTTGAAATCACCCCGAAAACGCGGGATACACCTTTTGAAAAAATCACTATCGGCATGAAAAACGGCATTCCCGAAGCCATGGAACTGTATGATTCCCTCGGGCAGCTCACACTGGTCAAATTCACGCAATTCGAGAAAAACCCGCCCGTTTCCGCAAGCATGTTCCACTTCGTCGTCCCCAAAGGGGCCGATGTCTATGAAAACTGAGCCGGACGACGAAAGGACACGCCAGAACCGTCAGTCAGACACGACGTTTTCCGTATTTTCGCGGTAAAGCAGCACGACCGCTTCGGCTGCAATTCCTTCCTCGCGTCCCAGAAAACCGAGCCTTTCATTGGTTTTCGCCTTGACATTGACCTGAGAAACGGCAACGCCGAGATCTTCGGCGATATTGGCCTGCATGAACGCGATATGCGGCGCCATGCGCGGAGCCTGCGCGATAATCGTGGCATCGAGATTGCCGACTGCATAACCGGCACCGACCACCAGAGCGACTGCCTGCCGCAGCAATACCCGTGAATCGACACCCGCGAAACGGGCATCCGTATCGGGGAAATGCCGTCCGATGTCTCCCAGTCCGGCCGCACCCAGCAAGGCATCGGTAATCGCATGCAACAACACATCGGCATCGGAATGCCCCAAAAGCCCCCGTGAATGCGCGATTTCGACACCGCCTATCACCAGACGCCGGCCTTCGACCAGCGCATGGCAATCATATCCCTGCCCGATTCTGAACGGAAACCCCTTCATTCACCCTCTCTCCTGTCTGTCCTTTTCCGCCGCTTTTAAAAACATTTCCACCAGTTCCAAATCATCAGGACGGGTGATTTTCGTATTGCAGACATGCCCCTGCACCAGTTTCGGCCTGCCTCCCGCCGCTTCGACCGCACTGGCTTCATCGGTTGCCTGCACATGTCGTCGCAAGGCATCCAGCAAAACCGCATAAGGAAACATTTGCGGCGTCTGCGCCAGCCACAGGCCATCACGCGGAACAGTCTCCAACCTGCCGGCATTCAAACGCTTGACCGTATCGGCGACCGGCAACGCCAGCAACCCGCCATCCCCGCTGTCTCCGGCTTCGGCAACCAGACGGGCTACCAGTGCCGGCGTAATGCCGGGACGCGCCGCGTCATGCACCAGTATCCAGTCCTGCGGCGCACACTCGGAAGACAGGGCAAGCAATCCGTTGACCACCGTCTCGCGCCGTGTTTGACCACCGCAACGCAGAAAACGGACACGCGCATCCATCCTGTCACGCCATGCCTTTAGAAAACCATCGAGCCACCTGTCTTGCGGACTGGCGAGAACGCAAATCCGCTCGATTCCTCTACAGGCGGCAAAAGCCTCCAGCACATACTGGAGCACCGGCTTGCCCTGTATCTCCAGATACTGTTTCGGCAAGGATGCCCCCATGCGCGTTCCCGTTCCGGCGGCCGGAATCAGGACAAAAAAACGGCGGGATGCCATTGCGGCTTCCTTTGCGTGGATCATAGGGCGAGTTTCAGCAATAAAGGTACCGTCTCCGCAAGCCGTGAGACGCCATCATCGTTTATAATTTCATATTTGGTTTTCGTATTGTAATCCGTAACAGGACGAATTGGCCTTTGGCCGATCTCGTCTTTTTTGTATTGATGCCTTTCGAACTCAAGAAATTCCTTCCACGCCCCGGACAACGTTTCGCACTGCCGCCGCTGCACGGCTCCGCCGATGCGCTGGTACTTGCCCGTGCCGGACACGAACTGAAATCCCGCCAGCAAATGCTGGTGGTCATCGTCGCCAATGCTTCAGACGCCAGGCGACTGCTCGAGGAAATTCCATGGTTCGACAGCATTACGGACGATCCCCTGCGCTGTCATCTCCTACCGGACTGGGAAACCCTGCCTTACGATTCCTTTTCACCGCATCAGGATCTGGTCTCACAACGTCTTGCCACCCTGTACGAAGTCCACAACGGACGCTGCGACATCCTGCTCGTACCCGCCTCGACCGCCCTGCTGCGCATCGCGCCCCCGTCCTTCCTGGCAGCACACACATTCTTTTTCAAACAGAATGAAGCGCTGGATGAAAACAAACTGAAATCCCAGCTGACGGTCGCCGGTTACAACCATGTTTCGCAAGTCATGTCGCCCGGTGAATATTCCGTGCGAGGCGGACTCATCGACCTGTTCCCGATGGGCTCGAAACTGCCCTACCGCCTCGACCTGTTCGGCGACACCATCGAAACTATCCGCACATTCGATGCCGATACCCAGCGCTCACTGTATCCGGTCAAGGAAATCCGGATGCTGCCCGGACGCGAATTTCCCATGGACGAATCCTCGCGGGCGTTTTTCAGAAGCCGCTGGCGCGAAGTATTCGAAGGCGACCCCACCCTGTCCGTCATCTACCGCGATATCGCCAGCGGAATCGCCTCGGCAGGTATCGAATACTACCTGCCGCTTTTCTTTGAAGAAACGGCAACCCTTTTCCAGTATCTCCCGGAAAACGCCATTTTCGCGTTCATCGGCAACGTCAGCGAAGCTTTCCAGCGATTCTGGGCCGACACCCGCTCACGCTACGCCTTCCTGAAAGCCGACCGCGAACGCCCATTGCTGCCGCCGGAAAAACTGTTTTTGAGCAGCGAAGACTTTTTCGTACTGTCCCAGCCTTATGCACGCTGGGTGATCACATCCGACGATGCTCCTTCGGAACTGTCTTCCCCGATTCCCGATGTCGCCGTCAACCGCCGTGCGGACGACCCACTGGCGAATTTGCGAGCCTATGTGGACAAAACCGACAAGCGCGTACTGATTTGCGCCGAATCCCCCGGACGACGCGAAACCATGCAGCAGCTGTTCAGCGAATACGCTTTCAATGTGACCGCTTGCGAAAACTTCGCCGACTTCGTCACCCATTCCGAAAAAGTGATGCTCACCGTCGCACCGCTCCAGAAAGGATTTTCACTGGGCTACATATTCGGCGATCTCACCTTCATCACCGAAACGGAACTGTACGCCAATTCCGGCCGACGCGGCAGCCGACGCAAGACGGAAGCGAACTTCCATATCGAATCCATCGTCCGCGATTTGTCCGAACTGAAAATCGGCGACCCGGTCGTCCATGCCCATCATGGCATCGGACGCTACCGCGGACTCATCACCGTCGATCTGGGCGAGGGAGAAACGGAATTTTTGCATCTGCAATACGCACACGATGCCAAACTCTACGTGCCTGTTTCCCAACTGCATGTCATTTCCCGCTATGCCGGCACATCGCCTGAAGATGCGCCCTTGCATACTCTCGGTTCAGGCCAGTGGGAAAAAGCACGCCAGAAAGCCGCACAAAAAATCCACGACACCGCTGCCGAACTGCTCGACCTGTACGCACGCCGCGCCATGCGCAAGGGCTTTGCCTTCCCGCTGACGAAAAACGATTACGAAGCATTCGCCGACAGCTTCGGTTTCGAGGAAACACCGGACCAGGCAGCCGCCATCAACGCCGTCATGGAAGACATGACATCCGACAAGCCCATGGACCGTCTGATCTGCGGCGACGTCGGTTTCGGCAAGACCGAAGTGGCCCTGCGTGCCGCCTTCATCGCCGTCATGGGCGGCAAACAGGTCGCATTGCTCGCGCCGACGACACTTCTGGCCGAACAGCATGCCCAGACCTTCCGCGACCGTTTCGCCGATTGGCCCGTCAGAATCTCCGAATTGTCGCGCTTCCGCACGCAAAAACAGGTCAACCAGACCATCAAGGGACTGGAAGACGGTTCGGTCGATATCGTGATCGGCACCCACAAGCTGCTTTCCAAAGACGTATCGTTCAAACGGCTGGGACTTGTCATCATCGACGAAGAGCACCGCTTCGGCGTCCGGCAGAAAGAAGCCCTGAAAGCCATCCGCGCCGAAGTGGATGTCCTGACACTGACGGCGACGCCGATTCCGCGCACGCTTGGCATGGCGCTTGATGGCTTGCGCAGTTTTTCCATTATCGCGACCGCCCCGCAAAAACGGCTGGCGATCAAGACATTCGTCCGGACAGAAAACGATTCTGTCATTCGCGAAGCCTGCATGCGCGAACTCAAGCGTGGCGGACAAGTCTATTTCCTGCACAACGAAGTGGAAACGATCGAAAACCGCCGTATCATGCTGGAAACACTCCTGCCTGAAGCACGCATCGGCGTGGCACACGGACAAATGCATGAACGGGAACTGGAAAAGGTCATGCGCGATTTCGTCGCCCACCGCTACAACATCCTGTTGTGCACGACGATTATCGAAACAGGCATCGACGTTCCCAACGCCAACACGATGGTCATGCACCGTGCCGACAAATTCGGACTCGCGCAACTGCACCAGCTGCGCGGCCGTATCGGACGCTCCCACCATCAGGCCTATGCCTATTTGCTGGTCAACGACACACAGACCCTCTCGAAACAGGCACAACGGCGACTGGAAGCCATCCGCCAGATGGAAGAACTGGGCAGCGGCTTTTTCCTTGCGATGCACGACCTGGAAATCCGCGGCGCCGGCGAAGTGCTGGGCGAGGAACAATCCGGCGAAATGGTCGAAATCGGTTTCCAGATGTATTCAGACATGCTCAAGGAAGCCGTGCGCGCGATGAAAAAAGGTGAACAACCCGACTACGACGCACCGTTCACCACGACCACGGAAATCAATCTCCATACGCCGGCCCTGCTGCCCGGAGATTATTGCCCTGGCGTCAATGAACGTCTGTCGCTGTACAAACGTTTCGCCAACTGCGAAACCGCGGAACAAATCAGCGACTTGCAGGAAGAACTGATCGACCGTTTCGGCAAACTGCCCGAAGCGGCCCGCGCACTGGTCGAAACCCACCGGTTACGCCTGCTCGCCAAAACGGCCGGCATCATCAAGATAGACGCCCATACGGAAGCGGCGGTCATGCAATTCCTGCCCAACCCGCCGATAGACGCCCTGCGTATCATCGAGCTCATCCAGAAAAACAAACATATCCGCCTGAACGGCCCGGAAAAACTGCGCGTGACCGCGAAAATGCCTGATCTGGAAACCCGTGTCGCCCAGATCAAATCGACCATCCGTTCGCTGACGGCACGTAAATAAACCATATCGCCATCCCACCCTGCGAGATAAATTTTTCTCGCATTCCCGCTCCCGTCGTTACAGCCAAAATACGGGCATGCTCCCTGTTTTTCCGCTCGTTGAACGGGATATCGCCCATTCCGCAGCTGTTTTTCCATAAATATCAACACCACATCGATAACCTGCTGTTCTAATGAAATCGCCGCCACCTTCAAAACAGGTTGAATCGGTCGATGGTTTGCCATGCCATTCATGCAAAGGAACAGAACATGCAAAACAAAGTCGTTGTCATTTACAGAAATGATGAAGTCGCCCACGCAGCCGCCAACGCACTGCTCGAAGAAGGTTTTCCGTTCGACCGGATTTATATCAGCTCCGACGATGACGTTAAACAGGTACGATACTATGACCGTATTGGAGAAGATCGCCTGCTTCCCCAGCTGGAAAACGATCTCGGCCGGTTTTACCGCTCCATTGCGGATATGGATAACGTACCGGAAACGACAGGACTTTATACCCGCGCGCTCAAGGACGGGTACGTCATCGTTTCGATCGATACGGACTCGTATCGAGACGCCATGAAAGCCGCGAAAACCATGTGCCGTTTCGAAACGCTCGGTATCGGCTCTTTTTCGTCAAAAGACGAAACCTTGTTCGATACGGAAAAAAACACCGTCATTCCGGCAATATCGGAAACAGGTGTATTCGTGCTGGGACAATATCCGGAACAAAAAGATTTGCCAGCCACACAACAGTCGTTAGCCCGTCAATCGTCCGGTACCGGCAAAAAATGGCGCTGGCTCTCCCGTCAGGCTGTCGAACGAATCGAGCGCGCGATGGACAAGGCGAGCCAAAATATCATGCATGCCGCCGGCTCGGCATCAGATGCCATGGAAAAAGTCGCCGGAAAAACATCCAGCGCACTGAAAAAAGCCAGCCATTCAATCAGGGACCTGTTCGAGCGGGATACTCGGACTGCCGACGAGCAGGCGGCAGCCATTGACGAAAACGACAAAGAGACTTCCGGTGAAAAAGCGTTCCGCAATCACTGGAGACATCATTACCTGCCGTCCGGCATTCCTTACGACAACTGCCGCCCTGCATACCGCTACGGCGCACGACTGGCCCAGGAAGGAAAAAAAGACGCCTCGACATGGGAACAAATCGAGCCAATAGCCCACGCTGGCTGGGAACGCGACCATCATGACCACGGACAATCATGGGAAGCCGGACGAGACGCCATCCGGTTCGGCTGGAGCCATACCATGAACGCCCGCTAGTACGACACCACCTTTCCGTATGTAACGCACCGCCGCCGGTCTCTGACAGGCGGCAGTCATCCATCCTCTTTCCGCGCATGCCGTCATGGCATGCGGACAGCTCACTGCCCGTCTTTCCGGTAGCCGGGTATCATGGAAAGCAACAGGCGCGCCGGCAAATCCCTCGCCAGCTCGAAGACATTGAGTTCCATCGCATCCAGCGTATTTTTCAGCATCAGGCCCAGCTCGGTATCGCCTTCCATAACCAGACGACGGCTGAAAAAAAGCGTATCCGGGTCTTCCTGCCGCCGTGACAACAGGTAAAAATCGTATGCACTGGCTGCAATGGTCAAATCCGGTTCGACACGATCGCGCCCGGCGACAAAACCGCCCTTTGTCCAGACAAAATTGAATTCTATACCGGCATCCGCAACCGACAGGCGCAACTGCTTTCCTGCCATCATATCCCTGACATCGTCCGGCAATCTGGGCGTGAGAATGGCATTGAGCGCGGCGACGAA
This sequence comes from Oxalobacter formigenes, assembly GCA_949290765.1. Classification (GTDB taxonomy): domain Bacteria; phylum Pseudomonadota; class Gammaproteobacteria; order Burkholderiales; family Burkholderiaceae_D; genus Oxalobacter; species Oxalobacter formigenes_E. Next base: position 18,214 of record CASETG010000016.1, read on the forward strand.
CAGGAGCGAGCCGGGCCATGACGGCAAGCGTGACAACAACCGGCCGACCGGTTTCGGAATACTGCAAGGGTTCATGTCGCGTGGTTCACTCATTTACGATTGACTATCCATGCCAGTTCATACCGGGTTCGCCATACCAGTAACCGTTGCATGGAGCGCCTGGCATCATCTTTTTCATCTGTTCAAGCGCATCGGCGGAAGAAAGCGTTCGTTCCATGACTTTCCTGAACATGCCGACAATATCGCCTGTATGCGCCGGTTGCGGCGCGATTCTGAGAACATCGACCTGCATCGACTGCATCCGCGCCACTTCCATCACCAGATTATAAACGCTTGCCGACTGTGTCTGAATACCGTTGAATACCAGAAACGGCTTTCCTTCACGCGTCATGACATCCAGACCGCCGGGATATTCCAGACACTTGAAACCGCATGAATCCTTTTGCAGGTTATGGTAACGCGCCGTAAAACAGCGTGCCGAAAACGCCAGCGGCAAACGCCCGTAGGCAAACACTTCCGTCTGCATCCCTTCCGGCATGGCACGTTGCATCTGCTCCAGCGCGACGCACCCCATTTCCAGCGGCATCACCCACCTGAACGCTCCCAGATCCGCCATGAGACGCAATGCCGCCGGATTGTACACATTCAGATGCGCTCCTGCGACGAAAGGACGCGCGTTTTCGAGACGACCGACCGCCCCCATATCGTTGGCCTCGACCGTATAACGCCCATTATCCGCAATGCGATGCATCGCCTGCAAATGAGCGCCGGATTCCAGCAAGACTTGCGTGGACCAGACCACTTCCTTTCCTGCCGCCACGAGACCTTCGGCAAGTTCCAGCCAGTCATCCTCGCGCAATTCATGCCGCCGTGCACATACGGTTTCGCCCAGATAAACGATATCGACCGGCATTGCCGCGACTTCGCGGTAAAACGCCATCAACGTATCTTTCGGCCAGTAATACTGTACCGGTCCCAATGCCAGTTTCAAAACGCTTTTCCTTTCCTGTCAATCATTTCCATGAACGGTAATAAGCGCCGAACGTCTGCTGCTGGCCTTCGGAAAGGCGTCCCAGCGCTTCCGTCCATTCCGGCAAGACCCGGTAAGACGCGGCATCACGCATACAACTGTCGAGTGCGGCACGCCAGACACGTGTGGCGGCCGCCGTATAGGCAGGACTGCGCTGCCTGCCCTCGATCTTGACAGCCGAAACCCCTATTTTGACCAGACGCGGCAACAGCTCCAGCGTATTGAGGCTGGCAGGTTCCTCGATGGCATAGTAATCCTCTCCGCAAACCTCATAACGTCCCTTGCAAATCGTCGGATAACTCGCCTTTTCATGCGCTGCATAACGGTCTATCAACACACCGTTGAGTCTCGACTCCAGTCCGGCAGGCGTCGGTTGCCAGCGCACGGCTTTCGCGGGCGAACACACGCCGCGATTGTTCGGTGCATCCCCCGTCACATAGGAAGAAAGCGCGCAACGCCCCTCGACCATGACACACAGGCTGCCGAAACCGAACACCTCGATTTCCACATCGGTATTGTTCACGACCATTTCGACCTGCTCAATCGACAAGACCCGCGGCAAGACTACACGGGCGATATGGAAATGGCGCGCATAAAAATTGATGGCGTCGTAGTTGGTGGCGGAACCCTGTACCGACAGATGCAGCCGCAACCCGGGATGCTTCTCGCAGGCATACTGCATCAGGCCGGGATCCGCCACAATCATGGCGTCCACCCCGTAACGCGCCGCACGATCGACAGCCTGCGTCCAGCGTTCCCATGCGTCCGGCAACGGATAGGTATTCAACGCCAGCAATACTTTTTTTCCGTAACGGTGCGCATAGTCAATACCTTCTGCCAGTGCTTTTTCGTCGAAATTCAGCCCGGCGAAATTGCGTGCGTTGGTCGCGTCCCGGAAACCGAGATATACGCAATCGGCGCCGCAGTCGACAGCCTGTTTCAATGCCGGCAGGCTACCGGCGGGACATACCAGTTCCATGTATCGTATTCGCGCGAAATCGTCAGAAAACTGAAAAAATTTCCAGAATTGTCAACCGGTCTGCCGTCTCGTGCAGGTAATGTTTGGACAAGCTGTACCGGAAACCGGCAATCATATTAACAGAATGCGCGTAAACCGTAGTATGAACCTGTCGACCGATTACAAATTGAAATGTTACGCTACTGCAGATACCGCTATAATCTGATACAGTGTGGTACGCATTTGTTTTCGTTTTGCCGTCGATTGCAAGGAGCACAGATAATGCTGGCCATTTTACGCAACAAGAAACTTATCATCATCGTTGTACTTGCCATCGTCGCCGGTGCCGTCGCATGGCATTTCCTGAAACCGTCGGATACGCCACCAGGCCTCGCCTACGGAAACGGCCGACTGGAAGCGACTGAAACGGCCGTCGCCACCAAGGTGCAAGGAAAACTGATCGAAGTCTATTTCCGGGAAGGTGCCGACCTGAAAGCGGGTCAGATCGCCGCACAGCTCGACGATGCGCAACTCAAGGCCGATATCCGTGCCGCCGAAGCGGCGGTGGAACAGGCCAAAGAATACGCCAAGGCCGCACGTGAAGACGTCAAAAGCGCGCAAAGCCAGCAACAACTTGCCAGCGTGACCCTGCGGCGTACACAGGAACTCATCAAAAAAGGTTTCATCTCGGCGGCACAGCTGGACAAGGACGTCAGCACGATGCGCACCGCCAACGCGACTCTCGCCAGCGCGCGCAACCGCGTCATTCAGGCAGATGCCAGTATCCGTGAGGCGGAAGCCCGTGTCGATTCGCTCAAAAGCAATCTGGACGACCTGACATTGCGCTCCCCTGTGGACGGTCGCATCCTGTACCGTCTGGCCGAACCGGGTGAAGTGCTCTCGGCCGGCGGACGTGTTTTCTCGATTCTGGATCTGAACGATGTGTACATGTACATCTACCTGTCCAACCTCGAAGCCGGCAGTGTGGAACTCGGCAGCGAAGCACGAATCATTCTGGACGCCATTCCGGACAATCCGATTCCCTGCACGGTCACCTACGTATCGCCACGCAACCAGTTCACGCCGAAGGAAGTCGAAACACGTGATGAACGCGAAAAATTCATGTTCCGCGTCAAACTTCAGGTCAATCAGGACTGGCTGGCAAGAAATATCGACGTCGCCAAGTCGGGTATGCCCGGTATCGGCTGGGTCAAGATCGATCCGGATGCCGTATGGCCTGCCGACATGCAGGTAAAATGATATGGATAGGCTCGTTGCGGCGAAACTTGACCACGTCACGCTGCGCTACAAGGATGTCACGGCGCTTGATGATGTGACGCTCGAAATTCCGGGCGGCTGCATGGTCGGGCTGATCGGCCCGGACGGTGTCGGCAAATCGTCCATGCTGGCGCTGATTTCCTGCGCACGCAAAATCCAGCAGGGGCATATCGACGTACTGGGCGAAAATATCGGGGATGTCTCTATCCGTGAATCCCTCTTGCCACGTATCGCCTATATGCCCCAGGGGCTTGGCAAGAATCTGTATCCGACGCTTTCCGTCGCCGAAAACATCGATTTTTTCGCCCGCCTTTTCGGACAGGACCGCGAAGAGCGCTTGCGCCGCATCGACGAACTGACAAAAGCGACCGGTCTGTTTCCGTTCAAGGACCGTCCGGCCGGCAAACTTTCCGGCGGCATGAAACAGAAACTGGGACTTTGCTGCTCGCTGGTACATGACCCTGACCTGCTCATTCTCGACGAACCGACGACCGGCGTCGACCCGCTCTCGCGCCGCCAGTTCTGGGAACTGATCGACTCGATCCGCGAGCGCCGTCCCCACATGAGCGTTCTGGTCGCGACAGCCTACATGGAAGAAGCCGAACAATTCGACTGGCTCGCCGCCATGTATAACGGCAAGGTCATCGCCACAGGCACTGCCGCCGAAATGATGCAGCAAACCGGCAAGGCCACACTGGAACAGGCATTCATCCAGTTTTTGCCCGAAGAAAAACGCCAGAATTACACGGAGCTTGTGATTCCGCCGCTCAAGGAAACGCCGAATCAGGCATGGGCCATCGAGGCAGATGGTCTGACACAGAAGTTCGGTGATTTCGTTGCAGTCGATCATGTCAGCTTCCGGATTCCGCAGGGGGAGATTTTCGGTTTTCTCGGTTCCAACGGATGCGGCAAAACGACGACGATGAAAATGCTGACCGGTCTGCTTCCACCGACATCAGGAACGGCAAGAACCTTCGGCAAGGAAGTGGATGCCAAAAATACGGAAAGCCGCAAGGATGTAGGCTATATGTCCCAGTCCTTTTCGCTGTACGGTGAACTGACGGTCATGCAGAATCTGGACTTGCATGCACGACTGTTCCATTTGCCGCCCGACGAGATAAAACCACGTATCCAGGAACTGGTCGACCGGTTCGGGCTGGGTCCGTATCTGCATGCCGCTACTTCCGGACTGCCGTTGGGTATCCGTCAACGGCTGTCGCTGGCTGTGGCGGTGGTACACAATCCGAAATTGCTGATTCTGGACGAACCGACTTCCGGCGTCGATCCTGTCGCACGTGATGATTTCTGGCGATTGCTGATCGAAATGTCGCGCGAACAGAATGTGACGATTTTCATTTCGACACACTTCATGAACGAAGCGGAACGCTGCGACCGCATTTCCCTGATGAATGCGGGCAAGGTACTGGCAAGCGGTACGCCGAAAGAACTTCAGGAAAGCAAACAGGCCGACACGCTGGAACAGGCATTCATCGAATATCTGGAAGAAGCGACCGACGCCGAAAAAACGACATTCGAGGATACCGCGGCACTGGGCGGGGAAACACCTCACGGCAAGGAATCATCCGTTTTCAGTTTGCGCAGGCTCCTGGCTTATGCGGCGCGTGAAACCCTGGAATTGCGGCGGGATCCAATCCGCCTCGGATTCGCCCTGCTGGGCAGTCTGCTGCTGTTTTTCGTGCTGGGCGGCGGCATTTCGATGGACGTCGAGGATTTGCAATTCGCGGTGCTGGACTATGACCAGTCGCCCCAGTCACGCGACTATATCCACAATATTGCCGGATCACGCTATTTTCTGGAGCAGCCTGCACTGAAGGATAGCGACGATCTGGAGCGGCGGCTCGAGAGCGGGAAAATCAGTGTCGCGATCGAAATCCCTCCGAATTTCGGGCGCGAGCTGCAACAGGGACGACATCCGGAAATCGCGGCCTGGATCGATGGTGCCATGCCGTACCGCGGCGAAACGATTCTGGGTTATATTCGCGGACTGCACAACAAGTATCTGGAACAATACAACAAGGAAAACAGGGGAACGGACAGGCAAGCGCTTGCCACACTGGAAAAACGTTACCGGTACAACCAGGATTTCAAGAGCGTCTATGCCATGGTACCGGCGATCATTCCGCTGTTGCTGATGCTTATTCCGGCAGTGCTGATGGCACTGGGCATCGTGCGTGAAAAGGAACTCGGCTCCATCACAAACCTTTATGTTACACCAGTGACCAAGCTGGAATTTCTGATCGGCAAGCAACTGCCGTATATCGTTCTGTCGATGATCAGTTATTTCCTGATGGTCGCCAGTGCCGTCTGGTTTTTCGGGGTGTCGGTCAAGGGCAGTTTTCTGGCATTGTCGCTGGGTGCGCTGATTTACGTGACGGCGACGACCGGGCTGGGATTGCTGATTTCGTCGTTCACCAGTACACAGATTTCAGCCCTTTTCGGCACAGCGATTCTGACGATGTTGCCGACAACGCAGTTTTCCGGTCTGAAAGACCCGATCGGTTCGCTCGAGGGGGGCGCCTACTGGATCGGGCAGTTTTTCCCGGCATCCCATTTCATCATGCTGAGTCGCGGCGTCTTCACCAAGGCGATCACTTTCGCCGATGCGACCGGCCCGTTACTGATACTGGCCGCGTTCATCCCGGCATTGACGTTCCTCGCGTGGATATTCTTGCCGAAACAGGAGAAATGAATGTCATCGTTCAAAATCCACCTCAGCAATATCTACCGCCTTGGCCTGAAAGAACTGTACAGCCTGTGGGCGGACAAGGCACTGCTCCTGTTGATCATCTGGGCATTCACGGCCGGTATTTACAGCGCCGCCAAAGGCGTTTCACAGGAAATCCATAACGCTCCGGTAGCTATCGTCGATCAGGACCAGTCCCAGCTTTCGCACAGGATATCGAACGCCCTGACACCGCCATACTTCAAAAAACCGGATATGATCGAGATGAGCCAGGCCAATGAGGCGCTCGACAAGGGATACTATTCCTTTTCCATCATCATCCCGCCGGGGTTCCAGCGCGACCTTCAGGCCGGTCGCAGCCCCAATGTCCAGCTCAATATCGACGCCAACGTGATGAGCCAGGCATTTATCGGTTCAGGCTATATCGAAACCATTTTCAACAACGAGATCAACGAATATTTCAACCGTTCGACCGATACCACGACCGATCCCATCCGGCTGGTCACACATGTCCGTTTCAATCCGAACATGACCGGTTTCTGGTTCGGTGGCGTGATGGAAATCATCAACAACATCAACATGCTGACCATCATTCTGGTCGGAGCCGCCTATATCCGCGAACGGGAGCACGGTACGCTCGAACACTTGCTGGCCATGCCGCTTGGACCGACAGAAATCATGCTCTCCAAAATCTGGGCAAACGGTTTTGCGGTTTTGCTTGCCGCTTCTTTCGCCCTGATTTTCATCGTCAAGTTCGCCTTGCAAGTGCCGATCGCCGGTTCGATCACCCTGTTTATCGCTGCCTCGGTCGTCTATCTGTTCTCGGCCGCATCCATCGGAATCTTTCTGGGAACGATCGCCCGCTCGATGCCACAGCTGGGATTGCTGATTTTTCTGACCATCATCCCGCTGCAAATGCTCTCGGGCGGCGCGACACCGCAGGAAAGCATGCCCATCTGGGTGCAAAACGTCATGAAACTGGCGCCGACGACCTACTTCGTCCGGCTGGCGAAAGCCATTCTGTACCGTGGTGCCGATTTCAGCATCGTCTGGCCAGACTTTCTGGCAATCGCCATCATCGGACTGGTATTCTTCTTCATCGCGCTGGGACGTTTCAGGAAATCCATCGTACAAGGAGGCTGACCGGCCACAGTCGGCCAGCCCGCCTGCACGCCTTTACTGATATTCGACCGGAATCCAGGTATATTTCCCGTTGCCTTCCGAAACGACATATCCCAGACCGGGGAACGGCAGATGCATACCGGCGACCATTTCCCGTTTCGCCGCAACATCCTTGAGCAGTGCCTGCCGTGTCCTGACCGCTGCAACGGCATCGGAATCGTATTCGATCGCGACTTCCGGATGGCTGAACTGGATGACATGGCTGTGGACGATGTCGCCCCAGACCAGAAGCGACTGGCCGTCTGACGTGATTTCAAAAGCGGTATGCCCCGGGGTATGTCCGTAAGCGGCGACGGCACGGATACCCGGCACGATTTCGGAGCCTCCCTCTATCGCCTTCCATTTTTCCGCCATCAGATATGGCACAGCCGATTCGCGCGCCATTTTGAAGAAAATCTGGCGTTCGACAGGCGCTGCAGCAGCCTGCTGTTCTGAAAGCCAGTATTCGTTTTCCATCCGGTTGGCATACACCGTGGCATTGGGGAAAACAGCCTGTCCTTCCATGTCGCTCAGCCCGCCGGTATGGTCGCCATGCAAATGGGTCATGATGACGATATCGACCTGTTCTGGCTGATAGCCTGCCGCTTTAAGATTGGCGAGAATACGGCCCTGACGGTCTTCGCTGAACAATTTTCCGGCACCCGCATCGATCAGGACGAGGTGGTCACCTGTATGTACCAGATAGGCATTGATCGGTGACTGGATACCGGCAGCACGGCCATAGTGGTGCGACAGCGCCTTGTCGATTGCCGCCTTGTCCATGTTCTTGAGCAATTCGGGATGAAAATCCAGCGTGCCGTCGAACAATGCGGTCACTTCGAACTGGCCGACCTTCACCCGATAATAGCCCGGTACCTGAACACCGGCCATCGCCGGTATCTGCGGCTGCGCGATTTCCGGCACTGCCGTCCCGTCCGCCGCTACCTGACCGGTCTGTACAACTGCCTGTCCTGCCGGTATCTGTCCCGCAGGTGTCTGCACTGTGGCCTGTCCCGCCCCGGTCGGCCGCGCTGTCGCGGAAGCGGCTGCCTTTGCGGGTACCGGCACCGGACTTTTCGCCATGGCGAGCGGACACACGCCCAGCGATGCGATGATCAGCCCAAGCGCCAGTTTCCGGCAACCGGGTATCCATTTTTCCTGCATAGTCACTCTCCCTGATAAAGATGGCTTTGGTTGTATAGATCAGCGTTTATTATCCGGCAATTCAACCCGTGTTTGCGCAAACAGAAAACCCTGCCGGCCAAAAAAACGTAATCTGGTGCTGTCTTCATCGTCAACCCGCTTTTTTCTTCATGAAAAGAAAGGTACACCATGTTCAGGCTGGCTATCATCATCGGCAGTACCCGCCCCCACCGAAACGGTGAAGCGGTCGCCCAATGGATTTTCGATATCGCACGGCAACACAGGCAAACCGATGTCGAACTCGTCGATATCAGGGACTACGAACTTCCCCTGCTTGACGAACCCTTGCCTGCGTCATCAGGTCAGTACAGCCATGCCCATACCCGCGTATGGTCCGAAAAAATCGCATCTTTCGACGGTTTCGTATTCGTTACACCCGAATACAACCACGCGCCACCGGCTGCGCTCAAAAACGCACTCGATTACCTCTTTCATGAATGGAACAACAAGTCTGCCGGATTCGTCAGTTACGGTGCCATGGGCGGCGTGCGCGCCGTACAGGAATTGCGTCATATCATGGGGGCCCTCATGATCGCCGATGTCCGTACCCAGGTCACCCTTTCCCTGTTCACGGATTTTGAAAAAATGTCCGTTTTCAGGCCTGATCCCCGACACGAAAAAACGGTCAACACCATGCTCGAACAAATCGTCGCATGGGGAACCGCCCTCAAGCCGTTGCGTCAAAACGACTGAATTCCCCAAACCCTGTCTTTACCGGAGAACATCATGAAACATATCCAGATCATCATGCCCGAAGTCAAACACTGCACGGCGAAATCCTGCGGTTTCAACCGTGATTCCGGCTGCCATGCTCGCGCGATCACAATCGGCAAGCACGAAACACCGGGATGCGACACCTTTTTCGCCATAGCCGATACATCGGAACACGCCAAATCGACAGGACGTACCTCAGGCGTAGGCGCTTGCAAGGCCGCTGATTGCCGCTTCAATGACGACTATGAATGCATGGCAGATGAAGTCACTCTCGCTTTCAGCAGGAATCAGGCATATTGCCAGACATATCTTCACCGCTAGCGCCATATGACACGCTGCCCGTGACGTGTCCGGCACGATCCGGGCAGCTTTTAACCAATGGCGTCACACGGCAAAATCCTGCCGGAAAAGCGATACACCCTTCCATCTATCCCGTCCGTTCGTTCACCCCTTTTTGCACTGGCTGTTCGCCATACTTGCCACCTGCATGACGAAACAAACCTTTTTCATCGGCTCGCCATCCTCGCCCGTTTTTTCCATGCGCGGACAATACCACCCGGCCATTTCTGATTTCATGCCTGCCGGACACTTTGTTAACACACTGTGTTTCTCTACAATAATGCTTGCCAGCAACAACCGGAAACCAGGAACCCATGTCCCCAGCTCCCGACAATACGCCCACGGCATCGCATGAAGCAGGCAAACCGCGCCGGATTTTGCGCCTGCACGAAGCCGTTACCCTGATCGTGGGACTGGTCATCGGCGCAGGCATCTTCAAGACCCCTGCCGTTGTCGCCAACCTGACCGGTGAAACGGGTACGATGTTTTCCGCCTGGATACTCGGCGGACTGGTTTCGCTGGTCGGCGCGTTATGTTACGCCGAACTTGCCTGCGCCTATCCGGATGCTGGCGGCGACTACCACTTTCTGCAAAAAGCCTACGGGCGTTCTGTTTCCTTCCTGTTCGGCTGGGCACGCCTGTCGGTCATCACCACCGGTTCCATCGCCTTGCTCGCTTTCGTATTCGGCGACTACATGAACCGTATCGTTCCGCTCGATATCGCCGGTATCGTTTCCGGCCCGTTTCTGTATGCCATCGCCGTCATTCTCATCCTTTCATGGCTCAATATCCGCAACATCCGAACCGGCATGACGACCCAGTCGCTTTTCACCGGCCGTCAGATATTGTGCCTCGTGCTGATTGTGGCGACGGCGCTTTACCTGCTTGCATCCGGCACATCCACTCCCGCATCCCCCCCCTCTTCCGTACCATCCCCTGAAACTTCGCCTTTTTCCGCGAATTTCGGACTGGCGATGGTATTCGTCCTGCTGACTTTCGGCGGCTGGAACGAAGCGGCCTATATCAGCGCCGAAATCCGCGACGGTCATCGCAACATGGTCAGGGCACTTGTTTTTTCCATCGCCATCATCACCGCACTGTATCTGCTGGTGACATGGGCCTACTGGCAGGGACTGGGATTTGCCGGCATGGCCGCCTCTGCGACCATCGCCGCAGACCTGATGCAAATGGCTTTCGGTGATACCGCCCGGAAAATCATCTCCCTGATGGTCGCCATCTCCACCCTGACTTCCATCAATGCCACCATCATCGTCGGCGCGCGGACAAGTTATGCCATGGGCCGCGACTGGCATGTCCTGCGCAAACTCGGCGTCTGGGACGCACGGCGCGATACACCCGTCAATGCCTTGTACATACAATGCCTGGCCTCTCTGGTGCTGGTCATACTGGGCACACTTATCGGCAGCGGTTTCAAATCCATGGTCGAATTCACCGCACCGGTATTCTGGCTGTTCTTCCTGCTTTCCGGCATTTCCCTTTTCGTGCTCCGGATGCGCGATCCGCACACACCGAGACCGTTCAGGGTGCCGTTCTATCCGGTACTGCCCCTGATTTTTTGTCTGACGTGCTGCTATATGTTATGGTCTAGCCTGTCCTATGTGTATGACCAGTCGCTAGGCGGAGTCAATGCCGCATGGATCGGCGTCGCCGTCCTCTTGCCGGGACTGGTTTTCCTGTGGATCATCAACCGGATGGATACTGACAAAAAACAGACTGCCACACCTGCCGATACCTGACAGAGACTTTTTCATGAATCCAAAGAAAAAAAACCGCCTCACCTTTGCAGCTTTTATCCTCGTCGCACTGCTCACACCGGTTTTCGTCGTCATCTGCGCCAAGTCACAGTTCGGCCTTGATGAAATGATGGGCCCGGAACTCGACGCGGGCTTTATCACGACATGGCCTGAAACCGTGGACGGCATGCTCAAACTGGCGGAAATCAACGAAAACGATCTTGTTTACGATCTGGGATGCGGCGATGGCCGTATCGTGATCGCCGCCGCAAAAGATTACGGCGCACGCGGTGTCGGCATCGACCTGAACCCGAAACGTATCGAGGAAGCCAATGCCAATGCCAAGGCTGCGAAAGTGGAACATCTCGTCCAGTTCCGGCTCGGCAATTTCTACAAGGTGGATTTTTCAGACGCGACCGTCGTAGCTCTGTATCTGCCGCAAACCATCAACTACGAACTGCGCCCCATCCTCTGGAAACAGCTCAAGGTCGGATCAAAAGTCGTTTCCAACGAATCGGACATGGGACCGGAATGGCCAGCCGAAAAAATCGAACAGGTCGGCACCAAAACCGTTTACCTCTGGACAATCACCGAAGAGGAAAAACGCAAGGCGGCATCCATTCCCGATCCCGAATAACCATACTGACCGGTGCAGCCCGTACTCTCATCCGTGAAACGATCCTCCCTTTTGCCGGATAACATCCAGCAAAAGGGGCGTTCGCAACCACATCACCGACACTGCCGGCAACACCATACAGCAGCGGCCATACTCCCGGCCTGATATGGCATTACGCTGTGCCTGAACGATGAATCGCGCTACCCAGTACCTTTTCCGGCACCAGCGCCGACAATTCTGATGGCGACAAATCCGCCATCAGGTAAACGATCCGGCTACGTTTGCCATCTTCACGATCGGAAATGTATTTCATGATACACAGTCCGAACTGGCGAATCATCCCCATCGATGCATAGCGTTTGAGCATTTCACGGCACTGATCCCTGTCCTGCCACACCTTGTTACGCTCGATCGCCTGCTCCACGCGATCCATGATTTCTTCCTGCATCAGCGTACCCTGGCTGTTCATCGCCGCGATATGGTAACGGTACGTCCAACGTGGATCGTCCCAGCCCGTTGCGGCATTGCAAATGCCTGTATAAGCGGCGACAAACGCATCCTTCGTCATCCCGCGCGCCGCTGCCTCCCGCTCCCGGCGCTCGTCACTGTCGTCACCGTCCCCGAATCCCCAGACCCGTTTTCCGGTATCGGCCGTAAAAACGAAACCGTCCACATACACATTGACAAACTCCCCGCACCGCTCCTCGACAATCATCTCTCCCCCCGTCTGATGACATCCATTCCGAAACGACTACCTCACCTGAAAAGTATCACAGAAAACCGCACCGGGGAAACGATTCTTTACCCGCTCACCGACATTCCCGTCCAAAACGCCGGCAACGCACCGAACAGACATCTTTCATTCCTCCCAACAATCGGACACCATTCGTGCAAATACACACCAAAACCGTATATCCCACACAAAAAAACATACCCGAAAAACACCCCCGACCACCATCGTCTGCCAGCCCTGTCCCTACACCACACCCCTCACCCTGCTGCCCCTGTTTTCGCATGCACGTTTTCCACATCCTGCACAACAACGCTTTACAACTTGCTGGCCATATTTCCTCCAACAGTGGAAAACTCCCCGCTATTACATTGACTTTCCACAAAAAATTCAGTTTTTATGACCACATCATGACATACCGTCATCTTTCTTCTGTCCAACTGCCATCTTTTCACTTCTGCACAATTTCTGTGGACAAGTCAAGGAACAACCCATTTTTTAACAAACAAATCAACAACTTAAATACAACGATTACAAATTGCGCAGTTCATCCCATCCCTTAATCCATTCCGTTTTTTCTGTCAAGCGCACCATTCGTGTGCAATTTCCAACGTTTTTTTCCCAGACTCTTGACTTTTCCGTTATCCACGAAAACCTGTGGATAACCTTGTGGAGAAAGCTTCTCAAGCATTGATTGGCGCAGGTTTCAACAGATTGCATGCCTTTTGGGCATATTGTTTGCTTTATTCAGATTTGTTATTTCCGGCAAATTACGTCACAGATTCAGTAACACTTCGTCCACCACCCTATTCGCGACATTCAACCTTGCCATCTATCGACATATCCACCGCCAGCGATACACCTGCACCATCCCTGCCTGTTTACACACTGCCCAGCTCCCCACAACCCGGCACAAATACCGGACATCCACAATCCATTTGCCGTTTCATCCGCCTGCGTATAAAGTTTCAGCTTGGCATGGAATTCGGAAAATCAAACGGAAAACCAGATACCGGAGCCATCGGAAAACAGGCATTCCAGACGAAATCAAGTCCAGCGATGACTTACCCTGTAATATCATTCCTGAAGCACCGATACTGATAAACGAACTGATGAACAAGACATCCCGCATGAAAAAACGTCCGTTCATTCTCCGTCTGTTATGTGGCATCGTGGCCATCATCATCTTTCATTACGCCGACGAGATCCTCAACTTCATTACCTACTTCAACACACCGCCATATACGGTAGAAATCAGCGCAGAACTCGACAAAATCGCCACTAGCCGCAACCGGAACACTCCCCTGAAAATCGACGGCAACACCACACTGGAACACATCACGGCC
>CASETG010000017.1 GCA_949290765.1 Oxalobacter formigenes
ACATACTGAAACAGGGAGAACAGCTTGAGCCGTATGGGACAACGCCGGGTCGTTATTACCGGACTGGGATGTATTTCGCCTGTAGGCAACAATGTAGCTGATATGTGGAATGCAGTAACATCGGGTAAATCCGGTATTGGACCCATTACCCGATTCGATGCCTCCGCTTTCAGCACGACCTTTGCCGGCGAGGTGAAAAATTTCCAGCTGGAAGATTATATTCCAGGCAAAGAATCGCGCCACATGGATACATTCATCCACTATGGGATGGCAGCCGGTATCCAGGCTATCGAGGATAGCGGGTTGGTCGTTACGGAAGAAAATGCAGACCGTATCGGCGTCAATATCGGATCGGGCATCGGTGGCTTGCCCATGATCGAAAGAACGCATGCTGAACTGGAAAAACGCGGTCCGCGCCGTATCAGCCCGTTCTTCGTACCGTCCTCGATCATCAACATGATTTCGGGGTTCCTTTCCATCCGTTACGGATTCAAGGGGCCGAATCTTTCGATCGTCACGGCATGCTCGACCGGCTTGCATTCCATCGGGTTCGCCGCGCGTATTATCGCTTACGGTGATGCGGACGTCATGGTTGCAGGCGGTGCCGAATCGACGGTATCCCCGCTTGGAATCGGCGGCTTCGCCTCGGCACGTGCGCTTTCTTCCAGAAACGATGACCCGGCGACGGCTTCCAGACCGTGGGACCGAGACCGTGACGGTTTTGTTCTCGGCGAAGGTGCGGGTGTCCTCGTTCTCGAGGAATATGAACATGCCAAGGCACGCGGTGCCAAAATCTATGCCGAAATCGTCGGCTTTGGCATGAGTGCCGATGCCAACCATATGACCGCTCCGCTGGAAGACGGCAGTGGCGCAAGCCGTTGTATGAGTGCCGCGATCAACGACGCGCAAATCAATCCGGACCAGGTCAACTATATCAACGCGCATGGTACTTCCACGCCGTTGGGTGACAAGGCGGAAACGGTAGCGGTCAAACGCTCGCTGGGCGAACATGCCAAGAAGGTCGTGATGAGTTCATCCAAGTCGATGGTCGGCCACCTGCTGGGTGGCGCAGGCGGGCTGGAATCCGTCATTACGGCACTGGCTGTTTACAATCAGGTCGCGCCTCCGACAATCAATATTTTCAATCAGGATCCGGAATGTGATCTGGACTATTGCGCCAATACGGCAAGAGATATGCGTATCGATTACGCACTGAAAAACTCTTTCGGTTTTGGTGGTACCAATGGTTCGCTGATATTCGGCAGGATTTAAGACTTCAGGGTTTTGGCAAAGCCACATTCACGGCAAGTGAATGTGGCTTTTGTTTTTTCCGGTTGCACACAATGTCCGTCGCAGTTTCCGTACAGATAAAACCTTCACGATACCTTGTCATGCTGATGGCAGCGATGGCGCTCGTTTTTCTTCTGACAGGCGCATTGGTTTTATGCGACGGTCTGGGCGCTTTTATACCGTACGCGAAGCCGGTGCTGGTTTGCGTGTTCCTGTCGGCAGCCGCAATGCTGTGTTGTGCGCTTTTCAGAATGGGAAAAACGTATACGCTTGATATTTACGGAAACGGACAAATCCGTTTGAAGCAAGATAAACGGTATGAGTTCGTGACTTCTGCAAAAAAAAATCCTGAACGGGAAAACGGTATCCTGAAACTGTCGGAACAGTCGACGGTCTGGTCGTGGCTGCTGGTTTTGTACCTCGAAGCCGAATCAGGCAAGACGACAAGACTCATCGTTTTGCCTGATTCGGTACCGCCTGAGGTATTCAGAAAACTTTATGTCGCATGCAGGTGGATCGATGCTCATAAAAAATCCGGTTTTTCATGAACATATTGCACTGATGTAACGCACGACGGTTACGGACAGTTGCATGAAATGAGGTATCCGATCGTGGCGACTGAACGTGACATAGACAAACAGCTGATCGAGCGTGTCCGGCAAGGTGACAAAATGGCTTTCGATACGCTGGTGACCAAATATGAGCGGAGAGTGTTCAGGCTGGTCATGCGACTGCTCGGCAACCCGAGTGAAGCCGAAGACGTGGTGCAGGAAACGTTTATCAAGGCTTACCGTGCGTTGCCGCAGTTCAGGGGCGACTCCGCGTTCTATACCTGGTTGTACCGTATCGGCATCAATACAGCACGTAATTTTCTCGATACACGCGGAAGGCAGGTTCCGTTTTCGGCTGATATACGTGCCGAGGATGTTTCTTTCCATGAAGAAGGGGGAAACCTCAGGGATATCGAAACACCGGAATCGGTCCTGGCATCCAAACAGGTGGCGCAGACCGTCAGCATGGCAATGGACGAATTGCCTGAGGATTTGAGAACGGCATTGTCATTGAGGGAAATCGAGGGGTTGAGTTACGATGAAATCGCCTCGGTCATGGCTTGTCCGATCGGTACGGTCAGAAGCCGGATTTTCCGTGCGCGTGAATCCATCGCGACAAGATTGCGGCCATTGCTGGGAACATCGGCACATATACGCTGGTAGTCGGGATTCAGGCCGTTGCCGTGCCCGTTTCACGGAGCCATCCTCGCGGCGTGCGTATGTACTTGTGCAGATTGAAACACGAGCATGTACAATGCCTACAATAAATCCGGTAGGGTGACCTGTTTTGTTCCGGCATGAGGCCGGACAGGTTGTCATGTGGGCGTTTTTCGAGAGTTTGAGTCATGAAAGTACGATATTTCCGTTTTTTTCGCAGGTTGATATGCCTTTTTGCAGGTGTTCTGGTATTGTCCATGCCGATGCAGACGGTTTTCGGTGCTTCTGCCGGAATGGTAAACGGTTTGCCGGACTTGACGGCGCTGGTTGAAAAAGTGGGGCCTGCCGTCGTCAATATCAGGACGGTGGAAAAAATTCAGGCAAGGCGCAATCCCGTATATGAAATGGATGAAAATTTCCAGGAATACCTGTTCCGTTTTTTCGGTGTGCCGCGTCCTGACAGTCCGCAGGCACAGCAGCAGCAAAAAGAACAGATACGCCGCGGGATGGGGTCGGGATTCATCATCACGCCGGATGGATACGTGCTGACCAATCACCATGTCATCGACAATGCTGACGAAGTATTCGTCAGGCTGACGGATAATCGTGAATTCAAGGCCAAAGTCGTCGGCTCCGACAAACGGACGGACGTGGCCCTGCTGAAAATCGAAGGAAATAATTTGCCGTATCTGAAAACCGGTAAATCATCCGCTATCCGTGCCGGCGAATGGGTGCTGGCAATCGGTTCTCCGTTTGCGCTTGAAAATACCGTGACGGCCGGTATCATCTCGGCCAAGGCGAGAGATACGGGCGATTATTTGCCGCTTATCCAGACGGATGTCGCGGTCAATCCCGGCAATTCCGGCGGCCCCCTCATCAATATGGCCGGTGAGGCAATCGGAATCAATTCGCAGATTTACAGCCGTTCCGGCGGATATATGGGGATTTCGTTCGCAGTGCCGATCGACGAAGCGCTTCGCGTATCCGAACAGCTGAAGGCACATGGAAAAGTGACACGCGGTCAAATCGGTGTACAGATCGGTGAACTGAACGAGGAAACAGCCAAGGCGCTGAATCTGCAAAACAGGCAGGGTGCGCTTGTTGTGCGGGTCGAAGAAGGCTCACCTGCCGGCAAGGCTGGGCTGGAAGCGGGCGATATTATCCTGAAATTCAACGGCCAGACGATAGACAAGATTTCGGAATTGCCCAGGCTGGTCGGCGAGACGACGCCCGGCAAGACGGTAGAGCTGTCCGTATGGCGCAAGGGGAAAACCATGACGATGCCGATAACGGTATCGGCCATCGAGTCAGACGCTTCTCCTGCCAAACAAAAGAGTGGCGACAGTCGCAATCCTGCGCTTGCATCACAGGTGCTCGGTTTGTCCGTGGCGGATATGACGGCATCGCAGAAGAAAAGTTATGGTGTGAAACAGGGGGTTGTGGTCACGGCTGTCGGCAATCCTGCGGCAGCCAGCGGTATCCGGCGCGGGGATATTATCCTGCGTGTCAACAATACGGATGTTTCAGGCCAGAGCGAATTTCAGCGGCTGGTTTCAGGTCTTGACACGAAAAAGGCTGTCGTGTTGCTTATCCAGAGAAACAACATGATTTCCTATGTCACGGTCAAGCCCGAGGGCAATCGGTGATTGCGGTGCCGGAATGCGCCGGCCGGATATGAGGCCGTTATTTTGCCGGGTATCCGTGCTAAAATGAAAAGCTAGTCTTTTTTTGGATTTCTATTTCAGATAGTGGAGTTTTGTCAAAATGGCAGTTGAACGTACCTTGTCAATCGTTAAGCCTGATGCAGTCGCCAAGAATGTAATCGGCAAGATTTATACCCGTTTTGAAGATGCGGGACTGAAAATCGTCGCAGCTCGCATGGTGCAGCTGTCCCGTCCGGAAGCGGAAGGCTTTTATGCCGTACACAAAGAACGTCCTTTTTTCAATGATCTGGTCGAATTCATGATTTCCGGCCCTGTTATGGTACAGGTTCTGGAAGGTGAAAACGCCATCGCGAAAAATCGTGAACTGATGGGCGCTACCGACCCGAAAAAGGCGGAAAAGGGAACCATCCGTGCCGATTTTGCCGATTCGATCGATGCCAACGCCGTTCATGGCTCGGATGCGCCGGAAACCGCAGCCGTTGAAATCGCCTATTTCTTCCCGTCGATGCAGATTTGCGTCCGTTGATATTGCCATTTCCTGTGTTCGCCGTGAACAGGGCGAACACAGGACATCGTGTCAGGTATATCCATGAATGAAGCGCGCACAAACCTGTTGGGTTTCAGCCCTGCCGAGCTGATAGACTATTGCGGGACGCTGGATGAAAAACCCTTTCGTGCCAAACAGCTTCAGCGCTGGATTCACCAGTTCGGCGTAAGCGACTTCACCGGTATGACCGATCTGGCGAAGTCGCTTCGCGGCAAGCTGGAAAAATATGCCGAAATCAGGGCGCCGGCCGTTATCCGCGACCATACATCGGCTGACGGTACCCGGAAATGGCTACTCGATGTGGGGCAGGGCAATGCCATCGAAACGGTCTATATTCCCGAAGACAACCGCGGAACCCTCTGCGTTTCCACGCAGGCAGGGTGTGCAGTCAACTGTCTGTTCTGTTCGACGGGAAAGCAGGGTTTCAGCCGCAATCTGACAGCCGCTGAAATCATCGGTCAGCTGTGGATGGCCGAATTTGCGTTGCGTCGCGCGAAGAATATGCCGGAAGGCAAGGGAGAACGGCAGATTTCCAATGTCGTGATGATGGGCATGGGGGAACCTCTGTTCAATTTCGATGCGAGTGTCAGTGCCCTGAGACTGATGCTTGACGACAACGCATATGGTCTGTCCAGACGCCGGGTAACGGTATCGACGAGCGGCGTCGTTCCCATGATCGACAGACTGGCAAGGGAATGCCCGGTCGCACTGGCCGTTTCGTTGCATGCGACGAACGACCCATTGCGTGACAAGCTGGTGCCGCTCAACCGCAAACATCCCTTGCCGGAACTGATGGCGGCCTGTCGCCGTTATCTGGAATATGCGCCGCGTGATTTCATTACGTTCGAATATTGCATGCTTGACGGTATCAACGATACGGACGCACATGCGAAGGAACTGGTGCGGCTGGTTCAGACAGGTCCCGATCCGGTATCATGCAAGCTGAATCTGATTCCGTTCAATTCCATTCCGATGCCCGGACTGAAACGCTCGAGCGACGAGCGGATTGCTGCTTTTGCGAAGATTCTTCAGGATGCCGGTATCGTGACGACGGTGCGGAAAACACGCGGTGAAGATATCGATGCCGCTTGCGGATTGCTGGCAGGCGAGATCAAGGATCGGACAAGAGTGAAAGAAAGAATGGCAGAAAGCGGAATGATGCCCGTATCGATTGTTCAAGATTACCGTTTCCAGAGTAATTGCTGAAACGGTGCCGGAAGTATCGCTGTTGTCTATCGGACAACGATATGAACTTTCTCGGGATTGGTGCAAGTGCTTTTTTCTAGGATGGTGCTTTAAATGGACAACGTACAGAGCGATAAAACAGAAAAGATCTCACAGCAGACCGCCACGGAAGCAGGTGCGGATACCGGCGCCATGCCTGAGGGGGACGACAAACAGAAACCGGGTGCCATTCTTGCTGCCAAACGCAAGGCAGATGGCATTGCCGAAGAACAGATTGCATCACGACTCAAAATGACGTTGCGACAGTTGCGGGCGCTGGAAGCGGATGACTACGATGCCTTGCATGGAATCGCCATTTCACGTGGATTCGTTCGTGCCTATGCTCGCGTCCTGAAAATCGATCCGGAACCGCTTGTCGCGATGTTCGGTGAAAGCAATCCGTATGCAGCGACACCGGTCAAAACGGTATCGACACGAGCGGGAGAACCTTTCGTGCAGAATCAGGTTACTTTCCGAAAGAAGGGCAATCTGACCGGCAAAATCGTCATTTTCCTGATTGTCCTGGTGATCGCGGGTATCGTCGCATGGAACATGAAACTGTTCTCGCCTGATCGGCAGGCGAAAACGGATAAACAGCCTGTTGCATCCGCTCCTGCAGCGACTTCGGTGCAGGAAACGTCGCCGGAAGCGAAGGTGCAGGAGCAGAAGACGCAGGAAAATACGCAAGCTGTTCCGGAAAAGGGACAGGAAAGCCAGCGGACAAGTGCCGATGGCGGCAATGAAAAAACGGCAGCGCAAACCGCAGCGGTTGTTCAGCCTTCGGAAAACAGGGGCAATCAGGCGAAATCCGGACAGGTGGCGGCTGTTACTGCAGCCGTATCGAATGCCTCTTCACGGCTGAATATGAATTTCACGGAAAAGTCATGGGTTCGTGTTCAGGGCCAGGATGGCACCGTGCTGGCTGAATATATGGGGCTGGCGGGTGAACAGCGTTCGCTGGATGTCAATGGTCCGGTGACGGTTATCGTGGGCTATGCGCCCGGAGTCAGTATGACGTTCAGGGGGGCACCCGTCGATCTGGCATCGCGTACCGTCAATTCGGTGGCGCGGGTCAGTCTCAAGTAACCGGATATGGCAATGTGTTCCGAACCGCTGGTCGCCGGTGTGATGCCTAGGCGACAGACGTATGGCGTACAGGTCAGATACCGTGACAATATCGTGAATATCGGCCAGGGTGCGCCTGTCGTGGTGCAATCCATGACCAATACCGATACGGCGGATGTGGATGCTACGGTTCGTCAGGTGATGGCGCTGGCGGATGCAGGTTCCGAACTAGTGCGCATGACGGTGAATACGCCGGAAGCGGCACAGGCCGTTCCATCGATTCGCGAGCGGCTGGATGCGTCGGGTTATGATGTGCCGCTGGTCGGAGACTTTCATTACAACGGGCATTTGTTGCTGACGCAATTCACGGAATGTGCGCAGGCGTTGTCCAAATACCGTATCAATCCGGGTAATGTCGGTCAGGGTGCGAAAAGAGACCTTCATTTCGGGGATATGATCGAAGTGGCTTGCCGCCATGACAGGCCGGTTCGCATCGGTGTGAACTGGGGCAGTCTCGACCAGTGGGTGCTGGAGCGACTCATGGATGAGAACGCGCGACGTCCCCGGCCATGGCCGGTTCAGAGTGTGATGTACGAGGCGTTGATCGCTTCTGCCGTCGAAAGCGCGGACAGGGCCGTGCAATGGGGATTGCCGGCGGATCATATCGTATTGTCATGCAAGGTATCGGGCGTGCAGGATCTGGTCACGGTTTATCGGGAATTGTCGCGCCGTTGCCGTTATGCGCTGCATCTCGGATTGACAGAGGCAGGTGTGGGCAGCAAGGGAATCGTCGCTTCGGTAGCGGCATTGTCCGTGTTGTTGCAGGAAGGAATTGGCGATACAATCCGCATTTCGCTGACACCCGGTCCGGGAGAACCGCGGACGAAAGAAGTCGTTGTGGCACAGGAACTGCTGCAAACGATGGGGTTGCGCAATTTCATTCCCATGGTGGTATCGTGTCCCGGATGCGGTCGGACATCATCCGATCTTTTCCAGAAACTGGCCGGCAATACCCAGAATTTCCTGCGAGAACAGATGCCTGACTGGAAACGGCGTTTCCCGGGGGTGGAAACGATGCGTGTGGCGGTGATGGGATGTATCGTCAACGGCCCGGGTGAATCGCGTCATGCAGATATCGGCATCAGCCTGCCTGGAAGGGGCGAATCGCCTGCCGTTCCCGTGTTCGCAGACGGCAAAAAAACGGCGACTTTGCGCGGTGACGATATTGACAGGCAGTTTCAGCAAATGATTGTGGAATATGTGGCATCCCGGTTCGGGAAAAAGCTAACAGATTGAAGAAAAACAGTTAAAAACATGTCGGAAGAAAACAAGACAAAAAAGGTCAGAAAAATCCTGGGGATCAAGGGAATGAACGATATTCTTCCCGATGAATCGCCGCTTTGGGAATTGCTGGAAAATACCGTCGAATCGGTGCTGAAAAGTTATGGCTACCAGCGTATCAGGACGCCTATCGTTGAGGAGACGGCGCTTTTTGCTCGCGGACTGGGTGCGGTCACCGATATTGTGGAAAAGGAAATGTATTCCTTCGAGGATTCATTGAACGGTGACCAACTGACGTTGCGTCCGGAATGTACCGCAGGTGTCGTGCGAGCCGTACTGGAACATAATCTGACATACAATGGCCCGAAACGCTTGTGGTATACCGGTCCGATGTTCCGGCACGAGCGTCCGCAGCGTGGTCGCTATCGCCAGTTTCACCAGATCGGTGCCGAAGCGGTCGGTTTTCCGGGACCGGATATCGATGCCGAACTGATTTTGTTGTGCCGTCGCTTGTGGGACGATCTCGGTCTGGACAATATCAGGCTGGAGCTCAATTCGATCGGCAATGCCGAGGAGCGCAACCGTCACCGCAGCGATTTGATTGCCTATTTCGAACAGAATCTGGATTTGCTGGATATGGATGCACGGCGCAGGTTGCACAGCAATCCCTTGCGCATTCTGGATACGAAGAATCCGCATATGCAGGATATGGTCAATGCAGCGCCGAAGCTGCTGGATTATCTGGGACCGGATTCGCTGGCGCATTTCGAGGGCGTGCAGAAGATATTGCAACGCAACAATGTGCCTTTCACGATCAATCCGAGACTGGTTCGCGGGATGGACTACTACAACCGGACGGTTTTCGAGTGGATCAGCGAGGAACTGGGTGCGCAGGGAACCGTTTGCGGGGGTGGCCGGTACGATCCGCTTTTTGAAATGTTCGGTGGTCGTCCCACGCCGTCATGCGGTTTTGCCATGGGTGTCGAACGCCTGATCGAACTGCTCAAGGCCAAGAGCGATATGGCGCTGTCCAGCAAGGTCGATGTATTTATCGCCCATCAGGGGGACGAGGCATTGCTGGAAGCCACGGTACTGGCGGAATCGCTGCGCAATACCGGACTGGATGTCGTCCTCTACTGTACGGCGATGAATTCCGGCGGCAGTTTCAAGGCGCAGATGAAACGTGCGGATGAAAGCGGCGCTGCGTTTGCCATTCTGATCGGCGAAGATGAAATCAAAAGCGGTCAGGCCAGTGTCAAGGCATTGCGTGCCGGCAAGGATGGCGAGAACCAGTCTGCGGTGCCCTTCGAAAATGTCGCCGATTATCTGGTCGAACAGATTGTCGGCGAATGCGAGTGTGGTGACGGGCATTCGTCACATGGTCATTGTATTCATTGAGTGAGACGAAAATGGCTTACGATTTGGAAGAACAGGAACAACTGGAAACCATCAAGGCATGGTGGAAAAAGCATGGCAACTGGATTACCTGGGTGCTGATTATTGCCCTGGGTTGCTATGCGGCTTATGCCTATTGGGGATATTACCAGCGCAAACAGGCTGCACAGGCTTCGCAGCTGTATTATGAAATGCAAAATGCCGTCATGGCCGATGACAATGAAAGGGCCTTGCGTGTCGCGAAAGATACGCAGGAAAAATTCGGCAGTACAGCATATGCGCCGATGGTCACGCTCGTCGCAGCCAAAATGGCATATGAAGACAACAATACCGATGTGGCCAAGGAGCAGCTCAAATGGGTTGTCGATAATGCCAAACAGGATGGCTACAAGGCGATTGCCCGTATCAGGCTGGCCGGCATATTGCTTGACGAGAAAGCCTATGACGAAGGCTTGAGCCTGCTGTCGGTCAGTTTCCCTGCAGCTTTCGCCAGTCTGGCGGAAGACAGAAAGGGTGATTTCTATGTGGCGCAGAACCGGCTTGACGAAGCCAGGGCAGCCTATCGTGCCGCTTTGGAAAAAGCGGACCAGGCCGATCCTGGAAGGCAGCTGATTCAGCTCAAGCTGGAAGAACTGGGTATTTCACCTGATGCCAAAGGATGATTCCGTGAAAAAGTTGTTGAGAACGATACTTGTATGGGCAGGCATGGCATTGTCGCTGTCGTTGGGTGGTTGTGCCATCTATGACTGGTTTTCGGATCCGCCACCGAGAAATCCGCCTGCCGAACTGGTACAGTTTTCACCATCCAGGACACCTCACCGTATCTGGTCAGTCAATGTCGGGTCGGCGGGGAACTATGTTTTTTCGCCGGCTGTTGTTTTTGACGCGGTTTATGCCGCTGCGGCGGATGGTACTGTGGTTCGTGTCGATCCTTCAAACGGTGCGGAAGTCTGGCGTCGCGATGTTGATACGGATTTGACGGCAGGTGTCGCCAGCGACGGGACTACGGTGGTTGTCGCCGGCGTGAAAGGTTCGCTGATTGCACTGGATTCCGGTGGCAACGAAAAGTGGAAAGTCCCTGTCTCGACCGAAATCCTGACAGCGCCGATTATCGCGCATGGACTGGTGGTCGTACGCAGCATAGACAACAAGATCGCTGCATATGACGTCGATACCGGCGAACGGCGCTGGGTTGTGCCGTACCGTGCGCCTGCGCTGATGTTGCGTGCCTCGCCGGGTATCGCGACTGTCGGACCGACGGCGATCGTTGCATTGCCGGGCGGACGTATGATTTCGATGATGCTCAATAATGGCGCCATTCGCTGGGAAATTCCGATCGGCGACCCGAAAGGTGCGACGGAACTGGAACGTATTGCCGATATGTCAGGCACACCGGCCATTTATGGACAGGGCGTTTGCGTAGCGGCCTATCAGGGACGTATGGGATGCTTTGACGTTGTGTCCGGCTCGACTTTCTGGGTCAAGGGATTCTCGAGCAAGGTCGGCGTCAGTATCGATGAAGAACATGTTTATGCCGTCGATACGGACGACAAGGTTTACGCATTTTCCAATTTGCGTGGCCAGAGCGTCTGGCGCAATGACAAGATGACCTACCGGAATCTGACGACGCCCGTTCCATACCGCTCGGATGTCGCAGTCGGAGACGGTCAGGGATTTGTTCATTTCCTCTCGCGTTATGACGGTTCGTTCGACGCACGGATAGAAACGGATGGCTCGCCCATTCTGGCGACGCCTGTTGTGCTGGGCGAGCGACTGATCGTGCAGACACAGGATGGGTCGTTGCAGGCATTTACCCTGGATTGAAAAATGAAACCTGTTATCGCTTTGGTGGGCCGTCCCAATGTCGGCAAATCCACGCTGTTCAACCGGCTGACGCGCTCGAGGGCAGCGCTGGTCGCCGATTATCCAGGTCTGACCCGTGACCGTCACTATGGTGAGGGAAGAATGGGGGACAGGCCTTTTCTGGTTATCGATACCGGCGGCTTCGAGCCGGTCGTCAAGGAAGGTGTTTTGCAGGAAATGGCAAAACAGACGAAGCAGGCGGTCGCGGAAGCCGATGTCGTGGTCTTCATCGTGGATGGACGCCAGGGTATCACGCCGCATGACAAGACCATTACCGATTACCTGCGCAGATGCGGACGTCCCGTCATACTGGCGGTCAACAAGGCCGAGGGAATGAAATATACGGCAGTCGTCGCCGATTTCTATGAACTGGGGATGGGCGACCCGCTGGTGATTTCGTCCGCGCATGGCGACGGTGTCTATACGCTGCTTGACGAGGCATTGAAAAGAGTGCCTGAAACCGCGTCTGAACCGGATGATGAGGCGCAAGAGGAACAGTCGTCCATACGGCTGGCGATCGTCGGGCGTCCCAATGTCGGCAAGTCGACCATGATCAATGCGCTTCTCGGTGAAGAGCGGGTCATCGCTTTCGATTTGCCGGGAACGACGCGCGATGCCATTGAAATTCCTTTCGAACGCGATGGAAAACACTATACGCTGGTCGATACGGCGGGACTCAGAAAACGCGGGAAAGTTTTTCAGGCGGTCGAGAAATTTTCTGTCGTCAAAACCCTGCAGGCCATCTCGGAAGCGAATGTCGTGTTGCTGCTTCTCGATGCGCGGCAGGATATCTCCGAGCAGGACGCACATATCGCCGGATTCGTGCTGGAAAGCGGTCGCGCGCTGGTCGTCGGCATCAACAAGTGGGACGGCCTCTCGCAGGACAAGCGCAAGGAAATCCGTTCGGAAGTCGAACGCAAGCTCCATTTTCTTTCTTTCGCCAGGTTCCATTATGTTTCTGCATTGAAGGCGACCGGCATCGCTTCGCTGATGCGTTCTGTCGACGCCGCCTATGCGGCCGCCATGGCGAAATTGCCGACGCCCAGATTGACAAGGGTTCTGGAAGAAGCGGTCGCTCACCAACAGCCGCCGCGCCGCCAGGGTTCCATCAGGCCAAAATTGCGTTACGCACACCAGGGCGGACAGAATCCGCCGGTAATCGTGATTCATGGCAACAGTCTGGAAAATATCGGTGACGATTACAGGCGTTATCTGGAAAAGCATTTTCGCGATGCTTTCTCACTGGTGGGTACGCCTTTGCGCATAGAATTCCGCTCCGGAAAGAATCCGTTTGCAAAATAATCGGCTTCTGCATGGCACAGACCATAATTTCGGGAAGCAAATAGGGTATAGTTGACCTGTTTCGATGAATGGTTTTATTTGCGGCACAACGGGCCGTATTCAGTCTCCAATATCCAACAACAATTATTATTCATGGAGTCAATAATGAGTGCGAACAAGGGACAGATGTTGCAGGATCCTTTTTTGAATATCCTGCGCAAGGAGCGCATTCCTGTTTCCATTTACCTGATAAACGGCATCAAGTTGCAGGGGCAGGTCGAATCGTTCGACCAGTATGTCGTCCTGTTGCGCAACAGTGTGACGCAAATGGTTTACAAACATGCCATTTCGACGGTGGTGCCGTCTCGTGCGATCAGTCTGGGGACGGATGAGGAAAATGCCTGATCTTTCCATGAAAGCGGGTTGCTGACATGACGAAAGCCATTCTTGTCGGCGTCGATTTCGGAAAAGGCGACCACGCCGGAAGCCTTGAGGAACTGACACTTCTGGCACGGTCGGCAGGTGCGGAACCCGTCTTTGCCGTGACAGGCAAGCGTTCCAGTCCGGATGCCGCGTTTTATATCGGCAGCGGCAAAGTCGACGAAGTGGTGCAAGCCATTCATCTGTATGGTGCCGAACTGGTGATTTTCAATCATGCGCTTTCGCCGGCGCAACAGCGCAATCTGGAAAAACGCCTGCATGTCAACGTGGTCGACAGAACCAGCCTGATTCTCGACATTTTCGCGCAACGTGCGAAAAGCCATGAGGGCAAGGTACAGGTGGAGCTCGCGCAGCTCCAGCACCTGATGACCCGTCTGGTTAGGGGATGGACTCACCTGGAAAGGCAAAAAGGCGGTATCGGCTTGCGCGGACCTGGTGAAACGCAGCTTGAAACGGACCGACGCCTGATCGGCGAACGGGTTCGCATGCTCAGGACGCGTCTGTCGAAATTGCAGCGGCAACGGGAGACGCAACGGCGCTCGCGCAACAGGAACCAGATATTTTCGGTGTCGCTGGTCGGCTATACCAACGCCGGCAAGTCAACGCTGTTCAATACGATGACGAAAGCGGGTACTTACGCCGCAGACCAGCTTTTCGCGACGCTGGATACGACATCCAGACGTATTTATCTGGAAAATGTCGGCAACGTGGTGATATCCGATACTGTCGGTTTCATCCGCGAATTGCCGCACCAGCTGGTCGCGGCATTCAGGGCTACGCTGGAAGAAACCATTCATGCCGATCTTTTGCTACACGTGGTGGACGCCGGCAATCCCATGCGCAATGAGCAGATCGAACAGGTCAATCTTGTACTGGAAGAAATCGGTGCGGACCGGATTCCGCAACTGCTCGTCTGGAACAAGATCGATGTGGCTGGCTTAAAACCGGGTATCGAGCGGGATGAGTATGGTAAAATCAGACGCGTCTTTGCCAGCGCGAGAACCGGTGAAGGGCTGGATTTGTTGCGAGAAGCCATCGCCGAGTATGCCAAAGACGAAAAAGACGCCCGTTCAGGTGATATGGATGAAAGAAACAGACCTGACAATCATTCCGATATTGCCAGTATTTGATTTGAACCATTTCACATAGTGTAAGCATGCAGCCTTCACCATCATCCGATTTGCATAAACCGGAGCCGTTTCGTGACGATCTGTTTGGACATGGGCAGGGATTCGGTGACGAGAAACCACCTGATGTCGAAAAGATGTGGAAGGATTTCAACCGCAAGTTGAACAATCTTTTCAAATGGAGAAAAAAACGTAACAGGCAAGAAGACAGGGAGCCGGACGATGATCCTTACAATGACAGGGATGCACGTCCCCGTGCGCTCAAGATCGCTTGTTGCCTGATTCTTTTCATCGCGCTCGTTTTCTGGGCAGGTACCGGTTTTTATTCCGTGCAGGAAGGCCAGACGGGTGTGGTCATGACGTTCGGTCGTTTCAGCGGATTTACGTCATCCGGTATCAACTGGCGCATGCCATGGCCGATACAAAGCCATGAGGTCGTCAATGTCTCGCAAGTGCGTACCGTCGAGGTCGGGTATCGCAACAATTTGCGCAACAAGCAGCTCAACGAGGCGTTGATGCTGACGAATGACGAAAATATCGTCGATATCCAGTTTGCCGTCCAGTACAGGCTGAAGAATGCGGCGGACTGGGTGTTCAACAATCGCGACCAGGAAGATATGGTCAGGCAGGTGGCCGAAGCAGCCATTCGTGAAGTCGTCGGACGCAAGAAGATGGATTTCGTCCTGTATGAAGGACGTGACCAGATCGCGGCGGAAGCGCAGCAAATCATGCAGCAGATTTTCGACCAGTACCGCTCAGGTGTGATGGTCACGAATGTGACCATGCAGGGTGTGCAGCCGCCCGAACAGGTACAGGCCGCCTTCGACGACGCAGTCAAGGCAGGGCAGGATCGTGAACGCCTGAAAAACGAGGGGCAGGCCTATGCCAACGATGTGATACCGAAGGCGAAGGGTGCGGCCGCACGTCTGAAAGAAGAGGCCGAGGCATACCGGCAGAAAGTAATCGCCAATGCCGAAGGCGATGCATCGCGCTTCAAACAGATCGTCGAGGAATACCAGAAAGCGCCGGCTGTCACACGTGACAGAATGTATCTGGAAACGATGCAGCAGATTTTCGCCAATACGACAAAACTCATGATCGACACTCGCGCGGGAAACAATTTGTTGTATCTGCCGCTGGACAAGCTGGTTTCTCAGACCGGTACGACTGATGCGGGTACGGATACGACGTCTTCCACGGTTTCGGAAAATGCACCGTCATCGACCGGTTACAGCGAACGTGAGCGGGCACGCGATGACCGCTCAAGAGGAGGAAGATAATGAAGTATGTTATCGGCTTTTTCATTTTCGCCGTCATGGCGCTGACGGTTGGAACAGGTCTTTTCGTGGTGGATCAGCGGCAATACGCCATCGTTTTCGCCATGGGCGAAGTCAAGGAAATCATCGAGGAACCCGGCCTGTATTTCAAGTTGCCGGCGCCGTTCCAGAACGTGCTGTTTCTTGACAAGCGGATTTTGTCCACCGAAACCCACGAACCGGACAGAATCATCACGGCGGAAAAGATGAACATTCTGGTCAATTCGTATGTCAAGTGGCGCATTGTCGACCCGAAACTGTTTTATGTCAGTTTCGGCGGGGACGAGCAGCGCACACAGGACCGGATGGCGCAAATCGTCAAGGCGGCCCTGAACGATGAGATTACGAAACGTACCGTCAGCGAAGTCATTTCCGGCAATCGCGACGAAATGATGGCGGCAGTGAAGAACAAGATGGCACGCGAGACGGAACACATCGGTGTGGAAATCATCGACGTTCGCCTGAAACGGGTCGATTATGTCGAACAGATCAATCACTCCGTGTTCGAACGCATGAAATCTGAACGTACCCGTGTGGCCAATGAATTGCGCTCCATCGGGGAAGCCGAGTCGGAAAAGATCCGTGCGGATGCCGACAAGCAACGGACGGTCATTCTTGCGGAAGCGTTTCGTGATGCGGAAAAAATAAAAGGGGAGGGGGATGCCAGGGCTTCGCGTATTTATGCGAGTGCGTTTGCCAAAAATCCTGAATTCTATCGTTTTTACCGCAGTCTGGAAGCCTACAAGGAAAGTTTCAAAAACAGGAAAGATATTCTGGTCGTGGACCCGAGTTCCGAATTTTTCCGTTACATGAAGCATCCGAAAGGGGCACAATAATCTTTTTTGCGTATAAAGCACCTCTTTGTATTATCATTAAAGTTTTTTGCTGAATGTGAATCATGCCTAACTGGCTTTTACCGGAATTTATCGCAGACGTATTGCCATCCGAAGCGCGCAAG
Source organism: Oxalobacter formigenes (assembly GCA_949290765.1). GTDB lineage: Bacteria > Pseudomonadota > Gammaproteobacteria > Burkholderiales > Burkholderiaceae_D > Oxalobacter > Oxalobacter formigenes_E. The sequence goes on from CASETG010000017.1 coordinate 16,661, forward strand.
ATGGAAGACTTGCGGCGCGTCATACTCGATGAATTCCGTTCGTACGGTTATGAACTTGTCATCCCTCCCATGCTGGAGTATCTCGAATCGCTGCTGACCGGTGTGGGACAGGATACGGAAATTTATACCTTCAAGCTGATTGATCAGCTCTCCGGTCGTACCATGGGCGTTCGTGCCGATATGACGACGCAGGTGGCCAGAATCGACGCACACTTGCTCAACCGCAATACCGTGACACGGCTGTGTTATGCAGGCAGTATCCTGCATACCCGTCCGTCCGGATTGCAGGGGACACGCGAACCCTTGCAGATAGGCGCCGAGATTTTCGGTTATGCGGGTATCGAGGCGGACGCCGAGATACAGGCGCTTGCCCTGTCATCCCTGAAAGCGGCGGGTATTGCAGGCGTTTGTCTGGATTTGAGCCATGTGGGAGTATTGAAAGCGCTGATTGCCAGTGATCCGCTGGCGCAGCTTTTCGAGGCGCAGCTTTTCGATTTGCTGGAAACGAAAGACATGCCAGGGTTGATCGAGCTGACGCGTGATTTCCATGAAGATACCAGAAAAGCGCTTCTGGCGTTGCCTGATATGTATGGTGATACCGGAGTGCTTGATGAAGCGCGCAAGGTGTTGCCGGATACCGAAGGAATCGCCAGGGCGCTGGGCGAGCTGGAATATCTGGCTGCCCAGGCAGACAGCAAGCGTGTCACGATCGATCTGGCCGATATGCACGGCTATCATTACCATAGCGGCGTCATGTTTGCCGCTTATGTACCGGGTTTGCCCAATGCGATTGCGCGCGGCGGGCGTTACGACCATGTCGCCGAGGCATTCGGACGTTCGCGTCCTGCCACAGGCTTTTCCATGGACTTGAGGGAACTGGCGCGGATATTGCCGTCCGCCGAAAAGCGTCATGCCATTCTGGCTCCCTGGAATAATGATGTATCGTTGCAGCAGAAAATCAGGGAGTTGAGGGCATCGGGAGAAATCGTTGTTTACGGATTGCCGGATTCACGGTCTGAACATGACGAATTTGTCTGCGACCGGCATCTGGTGCAGGAAGCGAATGGCGGTAGTTGGATTGTAGAAACAGCAAGTAACGAATGAGTGGAAATATGGCCAGAAACGTAATAGTAGTCGGAACACAATGGGGCGATGAGGGAAAAGGCAAGGTTGTCGACTGGTTGACAGACCATGCCCAGGGTGTCGTCCGTTTCCAGGGTGGCCACAATGCCGGTCATACACTGGTGATCGGTGGTCAGAAGACGGCATTGCAGCTGATTCCGTCCGGTATCATGCGTCCCGGTGTCGCCTGCTACATCGGAAACGGATGTGTGCTGTCCATTCCGGATTTGTTAAGGGAAATCGACAAACTCGAAGCGCTCGGCATCGAAGTCATGTCGCGTCTGAAGATTTCCGGTGCCTGTCCGTTGATTCTGCCGTACCATACCGCGCTTGATCTCGCTCGCGAACTGAGAAGAGGCGATGCCAAAATCGGCACGACCGGCAAGGGTATCGGTCCGGCCTATGAAGACAAGGTCGCACGGCGTGCCATCCGTGTCGCCGATTTGCTCAATCCGGAACGCTTTGCCGAAAAGCTGAAACAGAACATGGATTACCACAACTTCGTTCTGGAGCACTATCTCAAGGTCGAGCCGGTCGACTACCAGAAGACCCTGTCGGACGCACTCGCCGTAGTACCGCGCATCAAGCCGCTGATTGCCGATGTGTCGCTGGCGCTCAATCAGGCGTATGAATCCGGTGCCAATCTGCTTTTCGAAGGCGCGCAGGGCAGCATGCTCGACGTCGATCATGGTACTTATCCGTATGTCACATCCAGTAACTGCGTAGCGGGCAATGTCTCGGCAGGTGCCGGTATCGGTCCTGGCATGCTCAATTACATTCTGGGTATTACCAAGGCCTATACGACCCGTGTCGGTTCAGGCCCATTCCCGTCGGAATTGTCCACTGACGAAGGAGTCGGCAAGCATCTGTCCGTAGTCGGTATGGAATTCGGCACCGTGACCGGGCGGCCGAGACGCTGTGGCTGGTTCGATGCCGCCCTGTTGCGCCGTTCCGCGCAACTGAACGGCTTGAGCGGTTTGTGTCTGACCAAGCTCGATGTGCTTGACGGACTCGATACCATCAGGATTTGTGTCGGTTACAAGCTGGACGGACAGGAAATCCCGATTTTCCCGGCGAATGCAGAAGATGCGGCACGCTGTGAACCGATTTACGAAGAATTGCCAGGCTGGAAAGAAAATACGATCGGCACGAAATCCATGGACGCACTGCCGAAGAATGCGCAAGCCTATATCAAGCGTATCGAAGAACTCGTCGGCAAGCCGGTGGATATGGTATCGACCGGTCCGGACCGTGAAGAAACACTGGTTTTGCGTCATCCATTCAAGGTTTGATGCGAGCGGGAATAAAAAAGCCGGCATTTGCCGGCTTTTTTTCGGGTAAACAGGTCAGACGTTCGGCTCCAGCCGGATGGAATCGGGATGGGTCAGCCAGTTGTGGATACGTTGCGCATCGGCAATGCGTGCGCCCTTGCCCTTGGAATCCAGAAAAACCATGACGATAGGACGTCCCTGGATAATGGCTTGCATGACCAGACATTGTCCTGCCTCGGAAATATAACCGGTTTTTTGCAGACGGATGTGCCAGTTCGGATTGTGTACCAGTCCGTTGGTATTGCCATAGTGCATTTCGTGCATGCCATCATCGACGGAATAGTATGTATCGGTCGAATATTGTCTGAGGATCGGATGCTGTGCTGCAGCCATGACGAGTTTCGCCAGATCGCGTGCGCTGGCCATATTGCCGCTGGAAAGTCCGCTGGAATCAACGTACTGTGAATCCGACATGCCGAGCATTTGCGCCTTGATGTTCATGGCTTCGACGAACGCAGGCAAGCCGCCCGGATAGTTTCGACCAAGCGCGGCCGCAGCGCGATTTTCCGAGCTCATCAACGCAAGATGCAACAGGTTGCCGCGTGTCATCCGGGTTCCGACCTTCAGGCGCGAGCTGGTGAATTTCTTCGTATCGACATCGTCTTCCGTGATTTCAAGCACTTCATTCATGTCCTGCATCGATTCGACAACGACCAGACCTGTCATCAGTTTGGTGATAGATGCCATCGGCAGGGCGATATTGCCGTTCTTCTCGAACAGGATTTCCAGATTCGATTCATCCAGAACCAGCGCGGCATTGGATTTCAGGGATAATGGGTCGTAGGTGTTTTTGAGACCTGCCAGGTCACCGAAAGAATATCTTGGAACGACCGGTGCGGCACGTTTGAAGGAGACCTTCCGGTAAGCCATCCGGTTTTTGCCACGCAAGGCACGTCTGTTCAGCGAAGCCAGTTGTTTTGCGTTGCTGCGGTTGTTCCGGGCGGAGACGATGCGGGCTTTGGTGTTTTTCGGCTGGACGGTATTTTTACGCGCCACAGGCGTCTTGCGGTCGCTCTTGCGCTGCGGCGCGGTTTTTGCAGCCGCTTTTCGTGCTGGGGGCTTTGTTGTCTTTTTGGGAGCGGCCAGCCCGGAGGTGGCAGTGAAAACGCACAAGATGATCAGTGACAATAATCCGCTTATGATTTTGTGCATGATAACGCTCCTGTAAACAAGGGCTTCAGTATACCGAAAAAGTCGGTCTGCAAGAATGCAAAAAATGTAAAAAAACTGAGAAATGGCAAGCAGTTACCGACAAGAGTTGTTTTTTTACATGTAGACCGGTGAAACGGTCGGCCAATGGATAACGGTTCGGATGACGGTTTGCGTGAACGCCGCTTTTTACGGATGTCGGATGTTATGATTATGACTTTATGGAAGGGTCTTTTATCCGGTGCGTTTAACATCGATCAAATTGTCGGGTTTCAAATCGTTCGTCGAGCCAACGGTGATCCGGATCAACGGGCAGCGGATCGGTGTGGTGGGGCCGAACGGATGCGGCAAATCGAATATCATCGATGCGGTACGCTGGGTGCTTGGTGAATCGCGGGCATCCGAATTGCGTGGCGAATCGATGAAAGATGTGATTTTCAACGGAACGACACAACGCAAACCGGCAGGGAGAGCATCTGTCGAACTGGTCTTCGACAATAGCGATGGTCGAGTGGCCGGTCAATGGGGACAGTATAACGAGCTGGCTGTCAAGCGCATTCTGACTCGTGAGGGTGGTTCGACCTATTACATCAACAATTTGCCGGTACGTCGCCGTGATGTACAGGATATCTTTCTGGGAACAGGTCTCGGGCCGAGAGCCTATGCGATTATCGGCCAGGGTATGATCGCACGCATTATCGAGGCCAGACCGGATGAATTGCGTGTTTTTCTGGAAGAAGCGGCCGGTGTTTCGAAATATCGCGAAAGACGTCGCGAAACGGAAAACAGGCTTTCCGATACTCGTGAGAACCTGAGTCGCGTATCCGATATTTTGCACGAACTGGAGCAGAATCTGGACAAATTGCGACTCCAGGCGGATTTGGCGATGCAATACCATAACCTTATGTCGGCTAAAAAACGGCAACAGGAATGGTTGTGGCTGATGCAAAAACAGGCCGGTGTGCGTGAACAGGCGGAACTGGCGCAGGAAATCGCTCAGGCGCAAACGAAGCTGGAAGCCATGACGACAGAGCTGTTCAAGCGCGAAGGGGAGCTGGAAAAGATTCGGGAAGCGCATGATGTGGCGAACCGTGATGTGCATGTCGCGCAGGGAGCGCTTTATGAGACCAATGCCGGGATCGGCAGTATCGAAGCGCAAATCCGGTATGTGCAGGAAACGAAAAAGCGTTTGCAGACGCAGCTGTTGTCGTACCGTAACCAGAAAGACCAGTGGGCAGGGCAGATCGTATCGTTTTCTGATGAACTGGCGGTTGTGAAAGAACAGATCTCCGAGGCGAGTCTCAATGAAGAGGCGGCACGTGAATACCTGCTGTCGCGCGAACAGGAATTGCCTCAGGCTGAGGAGGCTGTCAGCGTGGTGCGTGAGCAAGCGCATGATATTCGTGAGCATATCGTGCAGATACGCCAACAGATAGCCGTTTCTTCGGCGGAACACAAAAATCTGCATGATGCCGTGCAGGATTGCAAGGTACGACAGGAAAAACTGTTGCATCAGCGAAAACAGATGGTCCGGCCGAATCTGGATGAACTGACGGTGTGGCGTGAAGAACTGGCTGAACTGGAATACCGGCTTGAGGAAATGCGTGGGAACATGGAATTGGTCAGGGCACGTATTCCCGAGCTGGAAAAACAGTACCAGAACAGGCGTGAACAGTTGAATGCGTGTCATGCACGGCGCATGCAGGGACAGGCGCGTCTGGATGCATTGAAACAGTTGCAGGAAAAAACGCAGTCGGGTGGAAAGTGGCATGAATGGCTGGAAAAACAGGGGCTTGCAGGATTCGCGCCCTTGTGGCAGTCAGTCGATATCGAGGCAGGCTGGGAAACGGCGCTTGAAGTGGTCCTGGCGGAAAGAATGCGTGCGCTGGAAATTTCATCGCTTGAACGGGCGGCGCCGTTTGCAGATGAAACCATGCCAGCAAAAGTCTGCTTTTTCTCGGTCACGCAGGAAAACGATGCCGCCAAAGCGAAAGAAAGCGAGTGTGACTTGCCTCTGCTGGCCGGGAAGCTGCGCTGTGACAAACTGTCGGTTTCGCAGGTGTTGCGGTACTGGCTTTCCAGTGTGTATGCAGCGAACAATCAGGAAGAAGCGTTGCGGCACAGGGATACCTTGCCGGATGGCGCTTGCATCGTGGTGCCGGCAGGTCACCTTACGGACAGATACAGTATCAGGTTTTTCGCGGCCGAATCAGAACTGGATGGCGTATTCGCCCGGCAGCAGGAAATCGGGCGTCTGGAGCGTGCGCAACAGGAACTGGATGCCGTGCTCGTCGATGCCGAACGGCAATGTCGTCATGCCGGGGCGGACATTGAAGAAGCCAGGGCACAGCTCGGCGAGTTGCAGGATGGGATGGTTTCGCTCAATGAGCGCATACATGACAGCAAGCTGGCTATTCTGAAACGGGAAGAAGCCGCCAGGTTGTACCATGAGCAATCGGAGCGGTTAGAAGCCGACTTGTCCGAATTGCTGGAATGGATGCATGACAGGGAAGCGTCTTTGTCCGAAGAGGAAAAAAGGCTTGAAGAACTGGATGCACATCTGGCACAGTGGCAGGAACGTGAAGTCATGATTCGTGACCGGGTGGTCGCCGAAGAAGAAAATCTTGGCCGTTTGCAGGAAGCGATACGGCAGGCCGAACGCAAGGTGCAGCAAAGCGGGTTCGAGCGTGAATCGCTTGCCAGCAGGATAGCCGAACTTCAGCGCCAAATCGGAGCGGCGGAAAGTCAGGTAGAAAGGATTGCCGCAGAACTGGGGCAAGGTCAGCTTGAATTGCAGGAACTGGATGACGGGGAGGCACAGGATAATCTTCAGAAACTCCTGGACAGACGTATCTCGCAGGAAACGTCGTTGACCGAAGCCAGGGCACATCTGGATGAGCTGGCGCAAACGTTGCGGAATTTGCTGGAACAGAGGTTGCAGCTGGAAAGAAGTTTGCAACCGCAACGGGATAAAATAGTCGCATTGCAGCTCAGGGAGCAGGCGGCGCGGCTCAATATCGGACAATATGAGCAGAAACTGGCCGAAGCCGGCGCCGATGCAGGGGAGCTGGCGCGCACGATGCCGCCACATGCGAAAATACAGTCCATGCAGGCAGAGATCGGCCGGTTGTCTGCGGCGATTGAGAAATTGGGGGCCGTCAATCTGGGGGCGGCTATCGAGCTGGAAGAAGGAGAAAAAAGGCGGCGCTATCTTCAGGAGCAGTTTCAGGACTTGAGCGATGCCATCGTGACGCTTGAAGACGCCATCAGACGAATCGACAGGGAAACGCGCACGTTGCTCAAAAATACCTTCGATAAGGTCAATGAGTCGTTCAGGGCGCTTTTTGCGATGCTGTTCGGTGGCGGGAACGCGCAGTTGCTGATGACGGGAAACGAGATTCTGGATGCAGGCGTACAGATCATGGCGCAGCCGCCCGGCAAAAAAAATACCACAATTCACCTGTTATCCGGTGGAGAAAAAGCCCTAACCGCGATAGCATTAGTCTTTTCGTTATTTCAGCTGAATCCGGCGCCTTTTTGTCTGCTTGATGAGGTGGATGCACCGCTGGATGATGCCAATACGGAGCGTTTCGGCAATATGGTGAATACCATGTCGCGTCAGACCCAGTTCCTGTTCATCTCGCATAACAGAATCGCTATGGAGATGGCAGAAGAACTGGTCGGTGTGACGATGCAGGAACAGGGCGTCTCAAGGATAGTGACAGTGGATATCCAGGATGCGGCGAAATTTTCAAATGAGGTCTTAAAAGCATGACGGATTTACAGATAAGCCTGATCGGTATCGGTATAGCGATTGTCATCGGGGTCATTGCCTATAACAAATGGCAGGAATATCGTGCGAAGAAGCACGTCGAACGGGCGTTTTCCGATCCGGTGGACGATGTGCTGATGGGGAATGCCCAGACAGAAAACCGTGAGGAACGCAAGGAACCGGTACTGGACGGTACGATCCAGACGGAAAAAGCAGTGTCGTTGCCGGAAAACGAGCCGACGCTGTCGCAGGCGGATGGTGAAGGCATGACTGGCGAGACAGTCATTGTATCGAAAGTGCAGGAAATGCCGGTGGACGATCTGATCGAATTGCCTGTGACGCTGGTGATGGAAGAAAGCATGCGTGCCGAAAAAATATTGCCGCATCTCCAGTCCCTGCGCTATACGGGCAACAAACCGGTCCGTTTTCTCGGAATGCCGGACGGCGAGGATGCCGTAAAAGACTGGCAGGCAATTGTTCCGGGGCAGAGCTATCGCCAGATCAGGGCATGCGTATTGCTGGCCAATCGCAATGGTGCATTGAACGAAATCGAATATTCCGAATTGCTGATGCGTCTGCGTCAGATCGCCGATGCCATCGGCGCGGAACCCGAAATTCCGGAAATGGCGGAAGTGATCGAAAAAGCCAGACAGATTTATCAGTTCGTATCGGATCATGATGCGAAACTGGGTATCAGCATCCGCAGTAACGGTGCGCCCTGGCAAATGGTCACGCTGGCGACTGCATTGGAAAAACAGGGATTCGAAGCGCGGCCTGACGGGTTGTTCGTCATGAGAGACAAGGAAAAGGGCGCGGTTCTGTTTACGCTTTCCACCAACGAAGTGGCTGCATCCGAAACGGCGACACGCCTGACCTTGTTGATGGATGTTCCTTGTGTCGCACAGGAACTGGACGGTTTCGCGCAAATGATCCAGTGCGGAAAAGCGTTGTGCATCCGTCTGGATGGCGCGTTGATCGATGATGGCAACCAGTTGCTCACGGACAAGTTTATCGATGAAATCGCCGGACAGGTCAACGATTTTTACCGTGATATGCAAAAAGGCAGCATACCGGCCGGCTCATATCGTGCGATGAGACTGTTCGGCTGATCATGCAGACCGACTTGTTCAGCACAGGGCAGGACCCGGAAGAACCTGAAAAACGCGCAGAAACCTTGCGCCGTGATCTGGCGCGGTACGGTCATGCCTATTATGTCCTGGATGCACCGATCGTTCCCGATTCAGAATACGACCGCCTGTTTGCCGAATTGCAGGCGCTCGAAGCCGCTCATCCGGAGCTGGTGACACCGGATTCGCCGACTCGACGGGTGGGAGGAACACCGCTTGCGCAATTCGAAAAAGTGACGCACCGTGTTCCCATGTTGTCGTTGCAAAACGGTTTTTCGGAAGCGGACGTGGCTGCATTTGACCGGCGTATCGCGGAGGAGCTGGGTATCGGCAAGGTGGAATATGAAGCCGAGCTCAAGTTCGACGGACTGGCGGTCAACCTGCGGTATGAAAAAGGCATACTGGTTCAGGCCGCGACACGCGGAGACGGTACCTATGGCGAAAACATAACGGAGAATATCCGGACGATTCGCTCCATTCCATTGCGTCTGTTCGATTTGGCGCCGCCGGATATTCTGGAAGTGCGTGGGGAGGTACTGATGTTCAAGGATGCCTTTCACGAGCTGAACAGGCGTCAGCGTGAAAACGGACAAAAGGAATTCGTCAATCCCCGCAATGCGGCGGCAGGCAGTCTGCGGCAGCTTGACTCGCAGATTACGGCGTCCAGACAGCTCAAATTTTTTGCCTATGGGATCGGAGAGCTGGAGGGAGTTCCGGTACCGGAGACACAGGGCAAGATGATGGAATGGTTCATGCAGATGGGGATTCCGGTCTGTAATGAGCGTAAAGTCGTCCGGGGGCTGGCCGGGCTGATGAAATTTTTCGGTGAAATCGGTGCGAAACGCGATACGTTGCCCTATGAAATAGACGGCGTGGTTTACAAGGTCAACCGGCGTGCGGAGCAGGAAGCGCTGGGATTTATTTCCAGGGCGCCGCGGTTTGCGCTGGCACACAAGTTCCCCGCACAGGAAGTCATGACGGAAGTGACCGGTATCGATGTACAGGTCGGTCGTACCGGAGCAATCACACCGGTGGCGCGTCTGAAACCGGTATTCGTTTCCGGCGTGACGGTGACCAATGCCACCTTGCATAACGAAGACGAAATCAGGCGAAAAGATATCCGGATCGGCGATACGGTAATCGTCAGACGTGCCGGAGATGTCATCCCCGAAGTGATCGCATCTGTACCCGAAAAACGGACGGGCGATGTCAGGGAATTCGTCATGCCGGTGCAATGTCCTGTGTGCGGTTCACCGATCGTGCGTTCGGCAGACGAGGCGGTTGCACGTTGTTCCGGAGGATGGATCAATTGTCCGGCGCAGAAAAAGGGCGGTTTGCAGCTGTTTGCATCCCGCAAGGCCATGAATATCGAGGGACTGGGAGAACAGCTGATCGACCAGCTGGTGGACAAGGAAATCATTTCCGATGCGGCGGATTTGTACCGGCTGGACAGGGAGACCCTGTCGGGACTGGACAGGATGGCGGAAAAGTCGGCTGACAATTTGCTGGCGGAGCTGGACAAATCACGACAGACGACGCTGGCGCGGTTTTTGTATGCTCTGGGTATTCGCCATGTCGGCGAAACGACAGCACGTTCTCTGGCAGCACATTTCGGCAATCTGGACGGTCTGATGCAGGCCAATGAGGAACAGTTGCTTGCGATAGACGATATCGGGCCGGTGGTGGCGGATTCGCTGCTCCGTTTTTTCGCCGATGAACGCAATCGCGCATTGATAGGAAAACTGAAAGCCTGTGGCATACAGTGGCCGGAACAAACCGTAACGGAAAAAACGGCGGTATTGCCATTGCAAAACCTGAAGTTCGTACTGACCGGTACCTTGCCGTCATTGACGCGGGAAGATGCTGCTGAAATAATCAGACAGCATGGTGGTCAGGTCGTGAGTGCGGTATCACGGAAAACCGATTATGTGCTGGCAGGCAAGGACCCCGGCAGCAAACTGGCGAAAGCGCAGGAACTGGGAATCCGCATTCTGGATGAGGAGGCATTTTTGCGACTGGTGAAACATGACGAAAATAACTAAAGCCGTATTTCCGGTTGCCGGACTGGGCAGCCGCTTTTTGCCCGCGACGAAAGCACAGCCGAAAGAAATGCTGCCTGTCGTGGACAAGCCTTTGATCCAGTATGCCGTTGAAGAAGCGGTATCTGCCGGAATCAATGAGCTGATTTTTATCACAGGACGCAACAAACGGGCGATCGAGGACCATTTCGACAAGGCCTACGAACTGGAAACCGAACTGGAAGCGGCAGGCAAAACCGGATTGCTCGAACAAATCCAGAAAATATTGCCGAAAAACGTGACGTGTATCTATATCCGGCAAGTGCAACCGCTGGGTCTGGGGCATGCTGTTTTGTGTGCACGTCCTGTTGTCGGCAACGAACCGTTTGCCGTATTGCTTGCTGACGATTTCATGACGGTCGCCGAAGGTCGGCCATCGGTTTTGAAGCAGATGGTGGATTTGTATGAAAAGGAGTCCTCCAGTATTCTGGCTGTCCAGAATGTCGCGCGGCAACATACCATGCAATACGGAATCGTCGATGCCTTGCCGTATCGTGAGGGGCTTGAGCATGTCAAAGCCATCATCGAGAAACCGGTACCTGAAAAAGCGCCTTCCACGCTGGCGGTCGTCGGGCGTTATATTCTCAATCCTGCCATTTTCGGATGTCTTGAGACGCTTGAGAAGGGAGCGGGTGGAGAAATCCAGTTGACAGACGGAATTGCGAAACTGATCGCCATGGAAACAGTGTGTGCCTATCATTTCGAGGGGCAGCGCTTCGACTGTGGTTCCAAGGTCGGTTATTTGCAGGCGATGGTGACGATGGGCCTGAAGCATCCGCAAGTGCGTGAGGAATTCAGGCAATTTTTGTGCGATTTGCATTTATCGGAATGAATATCCTATGGCTGTACGAAAAATTCTGAAGATGGGGCATTCCCGTTTGTTAAGGGAATCCGAACCGGTTAAGACGTTCGACACACCGGAGCTCCACGATCTGATCGCCGATATGTTCGATACCATGCATGCGGCGGATGGTGCGGGACTGGCCGCACCGCAGATCGGTGTACTCAAACGGGTGGTGATTTTCGGTTACGACGAGAATAACCGGTATCCTGATGCACCGCCGGTTCCCAAGACAGTACTCATCAATCCGGTCATGACGCCATTGACCGATGAATTCGACGAGGGATGGGAAGGATGTCTGTCCGTGCCGGGTATGCGAGGGGTTGTGCCGCGCTGGAAAAAAATCCGGTATGAGGGATTCGACCAGTTCGGCAACAAAATCAGTCGCGAGGCGGACGGTTTCCATGCACGGGTGGTCCAGCATGAATGCGATCATCTCGACGGTATTTTGTATCCGATGCGGATGCCCGATCTCGATTTGTTCGGCTTTTCGGAAGCCTTCGACGAAGACGAGGACGAGTGATTCCTTGCGGCCCGCGTCAGAAGAAACGGTTTTGCCGGATCAGAACGTTTCGTCCGGACCGAGGTAACGCCACTGGCCGGGCGGGAGATTGCCCAGTCTGACCTTGCCGATACGTATTCGTTTCAGACCGACGACTTTCAGGCCGACCGCTTCGCACATCCTTCGGATTTGCCGTTTTTTGCCTTCGCGCAGGACGAAGCGCAACTGATCCTCGTTTTGCCAGTTCACCTTTGCCGGCATGAGCGGCTTGCCGTCGAGTTTCAGACCATGCCGCAAGCGTTCAAGGTCGCTATCGGGGAGGCGTCCAGGTTTCAGGTAGCGCACGCGAACCAGATATTCCTTGTCGGTAGTGGATTGTTCGCCGATCAGTTGTTTGGCAATACGGCCATCCTGTGTCAGAACGAGCAGACCTACGGAGTCGATATCGAGCCGTCCTGCCGGTACGAGATGCCGCAACTGTGATGGCCTGAGCTTTTCTTTCGACGGGTCGTCTTTCCAGTGAGTCGCCTCGGAAATCAGTGAAACGGCCGGTTTGTAACCGTCTTCGGCCTGTCCGCTGACATAGCCGACAGGTTTGTTGAGCAAAATCGTCACTTTGCCGGCCTGTTCACGGGAAGCTAGTTTGTCGACAGTGATTTTCTGCTCGGGCAGAACCTTGCTGCCCAGCTGCGAGACGATTTTTCCGTCAACCCTGACCCATCCCTTTTCAATCCATTCATCGGCTTCGCGTCTGGAGCAAAGTCCCAGTTCAGACATGCGTTTCGAGAGGCGGACAGGTTCATTCATCGTTTTGGACCATAACATATCAGTCGATTTTCAGAACATCGATCATATCCGTTTCGAACTGGATTTGCGCACGGGGATGCTGGAGCATTTCACTGTCGATCAGGAAAACGTCCTCGATCCGTTCGCCAAGCGTCATGATTTTCGCCGTATGCAGATTGACCCTGTAGCGACTGAATACCTGCGCGATCGAATAAAGCAACCCGGTCCTGTCATTTGCGGTAATGGACAACACAAAGCATTTGCCGCTGGCGTCCGGCCGCAGATCGAGTGTGGGAGAGACCGGGAAAGAACGCGACTTGCGGGACAAGCGGGGTTTTGATGGCGGCGGCAATTCGTTGGGTGATTTCAGCAGTTCGGTCAGTTCATGTTCGACCAGCGAAATGATGTCCCGGTAGTTTTTTTCGAATCCCTGACGTGTGACCAGAAAGGTATCGAGCGCATAATCATGAATCGTGGTGTGAATCTTGGCATCCAGAATGCTGAAATTCTTGCGATCGAAATAGCTGCATATCCGTGCGAACAGGTCGGCGCGATCGAGCGTATAGACCGTGACCTGCAGTCCTTCGCCTATCGGCGACAGACGGCATTTGACCACCGGTTCCGATGAATTGGCTCGCCAGTACAACGTCCGTGTTTGCCAGGCGATATCCGATGCGTCATGCCGGAGAAAATAGACGATATCAAGCTGTTTCCAGAAGTCAACGTGTGCGTTTTCCGGCAAACCGTACAGGCGCAGGGTCGCCAGCGCTTCTTTCTGGCGTTTTTTCAGTTCGTGATCGACAGAGATTTCCTCGCCGCCCAGTACCCGCAATGTCAGATGGAACAGGTCTTCAAGCAGTTTGCTTTTCCATGCGTTCCAGATTTGCGGATTGGTTCCGCGAATATCGGCGACCGTGAGCAGATACAGTGCTGTCAGGTAACGTTCGCTGCCGACGCGTTCGGCAAAATCGCGGATGACGTCAGGGTCGGACAAGTCTTTTTTCTGAGCGACTTGGGACAAGGTCAGATGCTCGCGAACCAGAAAGACGATCAGTTCGGTGTCGGCCGGACTCAGGCGATGCTGTTTGCAGAACCGTCTGGCGTCCTGCATGCCAAGAAGTGAGTGATCACCACCGCGTCCCTTCGCGATATCGTGAAACAGGGCGGCGACATATAACAGCCATGGCTTGTCGAAACTGGTCATCAGCTGGCTGCATAGGGGATTTTCATGCGCATACTCCGCCAGCGAGAAACGGTGCAGGTTGGCGATCACGGTCAGAATATGCTGGTCGACGGTATATTGATGGAACAGGTCATGCTGCATCTGTCCCACGATTTTGCCGAAATTGGGCAGATAGCGTCCCAGTATGCCCAGTTCGTTCATATGTTGCAGGGCACGTGCCGCAAAGCGTGGCGATTTCAGTATGCGCAGGAAAAAGGACTGGTTTGTCGAATCGTTGCGGAAATTGCGGTCGATATGGATTCGTGCATGCCACATGGCGCGCAGTGTGCGCGCAGTCATGTTCTTGAGATCGGAGCGCTGTGAGAGCAAATAAAATACCTCGAGCAACGCGGACGGATGGTCGAGAAACACCTTGTCGTCCGTAATGTCGACATGGTTGTTGACTTCATTGAAACGGTCGTTGATCCGCACGGGCAGGCTGGGTTTCGGAAACAGCCGTGCATGCAGGTTTTGCAAGAGAATGAAGTTGAGCTGCGTGACGGTATGCGCGGCGCGATAGTAACGCTGCATCATGTATTCGCTGGCTGCGCGACGATCCAGAAGCACTCCGTTCTTGCTGAACCGGAAGGTGTCGGCTACCGGCATTTGCAGATCGAACAGCAATCTGTCTTCACAGCGCTGTGCCTGAATGTGCAGGCGGATCCTGATATCCTTGAAAGCCCGTTCTTTCTTGCGGAGCTGTTGCGCTTCGGATGGCGTGATCAATCCGCGTTGTGCCAGCTCATTCCATGAATTGCCGAGTTTTGCGGCTTTTGCCGCCCAGAGAATGACTTGCAGATCGCGCAGCCCGCCAGGACTTTCCTTGCAGTTGGGTTCCAGACTGTATGGCGTATCGCCCAGCTTGACATGGCGTTGTCGTGTTTCCAGCATTTTGGCGATGAAAAACGCCTGTGCGTTCATCTGTTCGTCATAACGCATTTTCATCCGGCGGAACAGTTGCCTGCTGCCCGTGATGTAACGTGCTTCCAGAAGGCTGGTCTGGATGGTGATGTCATGTGCGGATTCTTCCAGACATTCTTCTATCGTCCGGACACTGTGGCCTATCGTAAGACCTAGGGACCAGAAGCACTGGATGAGGGACTCGATTTTTTGTTGCAATTCAGTGTCGGGTGCCCGGTTCAGCAAAATCAGGACATCGATATCGGAATAGGGATACAGCTCGCCGCGGCCATATCCTCCTACTGCTGCCAGCACATGCTCGGATGGCAGACCGGTTCGTTGCCAGGCCTCTACCAGAATTTTGTCGACATGTTTGCACAGCGTCTTCAAAAGACGTTGCGGATTGGGTGCGTCTTTATAGGCGGCGATGGCGGCATTGCGCAGAGCGCCCAGACGTTCTTTCAGTGAATTGTCAGCAGGGTTCGTCACTGTGGCTGGTTTTTCTTTTTGATGAAATGGGGGGGAGAAGGCATTTCCGGGGAAACCGTCAGCACTTCATAACCTGTTTCTGTGACCAGTACGGTATGCTCCCATTGCGCGGACAAGCTGCGGTCTTTTGTCCGGATCGTCCAGCCATCCGGCATGGAGCGGATTGCCTTTCCTCCCGCATTGATCATCGGTTCGATCGTGAAAATCATGCCGGGCTTCATTTCGTCCATGGTGCCCTGACGACCGTAGTGCAATACCTGTGGCTCTTCATGAAATTCGATGCCGACGCCATGACCGCAAAATTCACGTACGACGCTGTAGCCTGCGTCTTCCGCATATTGCTGGATGACATATCCGATATCGCCGAAATGCGCGCCCGGTCTGACGGCATCGATACCCAGCCACATGCATTCATAAGTGACTTTCGCAAGCCGTTTTGCCATGATGGATGGTTCCCCGGCGAAATACATCCGGCTGGTATCGCCATAATAACCATCCTTGATGACCGTAATGTCGATATTGAGCACATCGCCTTTTTTCAGCAGTTTGTTGAAGTTGGGGATGCCGTGGCAGACCACATCGTTAAGCGAAATGCAGGTTGCCTTCGGATATGGCGTATATCCGGGGGGGCAATAGTTCAGCGGTGCCGGAATGGCATCGTGATCGGTGATGAATTCATGGCAGCGCTTGTCCAGCTCACCCGTACTGACGCCGGGTTTGACAAACGGTGCGATGTAGTCGAGTACTTCGGCTGCCAGTTGACTGGCCTTGCGAATGCCTTCGATCTGTTCGGCATTCTTGATGTAAATCTTTGCCATTGTGGGTTGCGTATCTGTCAGATAGGAATATGAAGCATTTATTATAAGCCAGGCATCATCGCAGGAAACACAACAGATGCAATAATAGTTATGAAATACACGGTATTTCTGCTATAATAATCAATTCAACCTGCTTGTAGTTCAGAATTCGGAAAGGTGGCAGAGTGGTCGAATGCGCCGGACTCGAAATCCGGTATACGGTAACCCCGTATCGAGGGTTCAAATCCCTCCCTTTCCGCCAAATCGAACGGCTGGAATGCCGTTTTTTTCATCCCGTTCCGGTGTTCTTTCCCGTCTTTTTCTTGTCTTTTTTCGCACGTCAGCGAACCTGAAGGAAAATGACTTTGGCATCATGTCGTTGCTGATACCTGTCGGATATAGGTAGCCGTGGCGTGTGTCAAGGACGTGCGGTTTATGCGGGTAAAATAACCGGAAGTCATGTAACGACAAGTATGCCCAAAGGGCGTGCAATCTGTTGAATGCGGCATCAATAAAAGCGCCGCGGCGTTTCTCCACAAAGTTATCCACAGGTTTACGTGGATAACGGAAAAGTCAAGTGCTTGCGAATCAAACCGTTGAAAATCACATACAGATAGTGCGCTTGACAGAAGAAACAGGATGGATTAAGGCGGGTGAATAGTTGCCCAAGATATGAGCGTTTATGCCAAGTGTATGAATTAAAACGATAAAATCGGGTTGTTCCATGACTTTTCCACAGAAAATGTGAAAAAATGAAACGATGCATGTCTGACATGGAAAAGTGGACGATATGTCATGAACGGGTCATGAAAGCGTAAATTTTTGTGCAAACTCAAGGTGATAGCAGAGAGTTTTCCACCGTTCGGAAAAGATATGCGGATAAGTGGTGATGTGAAGAACAAAGCGCCATACCGGTGGATATGACGCTTTGTACATGTTCCGGCGATGACGATGACCGGTGTTGCAAGGTATAAGCTAAAAGCGTGCCTGACGGACTGCTGTGCGTTCAGGCAAACATGTAACGGACGGTCAGACGGTTGTCGCTTCGACGGTTTTGCGAATCGCTTCCAGTTCAGGCGGCAGTTCACCCGCGGAAGTCGCGGAATCTTCCGCAATGGTTTGCCAGTTCTTCTTGCCGCGCAGCATGTCGAGCTGAATTTCCAGATTGTTCAACAGGTTGGCAAGCTGGAACAGAATGTCTTTCTGGACAGGTTCCTTGAGCAATTTTGCAAATTCTTCGTTCCATACCGACAGAAAACCGGTCAGGTCGCTGCGATCAAGCGTACCCTGCATGGCTTCCCAGTTGGCCGCATATTCGGCCAGCGCTCGTGAAATGCGTTTTTTCACCTGTTCCAGTTTGGTGGAGAGATTGGCGGTGTCGTGCATGGATGATCCTTTCCGAATTAAAGTAGGCAGCGGCGTGTTTGCCGGTACCGCGCGCAGTTTAAATCATTCGCAGGGCCATGGGCAAGATGGTTGCCGTTTGCTCGCGTGGCTGGAAGAACTGGCGTTTGCCGATTGGCCGGAACACGAAGGATACCGGTTCAGTATCCGGTGTGTTCAGGATGTCCGGTTTCCAGCCGTTTCAGGAACAGATTGCGCCAGACAGGTGAAAGCTCGGGAAGTCGGCTCAGGGTTTCCAGAATGGGGCGTTCCATGGATTTGCCGAAAAGGTAGTGCTGGACAAGGGCGACGGTCCATTCCGGTTGCGGTCGCTCCATGAGAAAAACGGTATCCCCAGCCTGTGCGAAGCCTTCTTCCAGTACTCTGTAAAACCAGCCGTTGTATGAAAGACGGTGCATTTCACGAGCCATATCATCTCGTCCGAAACGTTCGTTCATGGTATGGCACGCCTCACGTCCGAAGGAAACCTGTACGATGGCTTTGCCGATACGGAAAACATCGCCGATGCAGACAGTATGCTCGGTCATGCCGAGCGAGGCGATGTTTTCGCTGAAAGCGCCGGGATTTTGCAAAAGCGATGTGCAGTCGGGGATGAATTTTTTCCAGTAGGGATAATGGTCGCCTGCATAGTGCAGCAGGGCGTTTTCCGTGTCGTCATAATGTTCTCTGCCATCGGCGCCTTCGATGCCGTGCCGTCCCAGAAATGCATGAGCTTCGATCGGTTTCTTGACCGAACAGGTCTTTCCCTGTGCATCACGCAGGACATGGCGGCAAAGCAGGGCCGTGATACGGCCGACTGGTAATGGATTCGACGGGGAAACAAAGGTATTCATGATGAAGTTCCTGTTGAAAAAGTATCGTTTCATAGGGATATGTACCGGCAAGGCGTCATTTCAGCGAGAAGGTGACCGGTACGATGATTTTTGCCGGAGCTGGTGGCGCAGGAAATGGGTTGGCCCGTTCGATGGCTTTTTGCGCCGCTTCATCCAGTGCAGGGTATGTGCTGCTGTTTCTGACACGCAGCGAGCGGATGCTGCCGTCTTTCATGATGATGAACTCACAGGTAACCGTTCCGGTGATGCCCATTCGCCGTGCCTGTTCGGGATAGACCAGATATTGCCGGATTCGTCGCACGATATAGTGGTAGTGCTGGCGGACATAGTGTCTGAGCGCGCCGGTATCGTCGCCTGTTCCGTTGCCCTGACCGAAGGCATTGCCTGAACCGGGCGCGCCTGTTCCCGTACTGGTACCGTTCGTGCCGTCGGATACTTCAGGGCCGTTTTTTGATGTGATGTTTCGGTTGTCGTCATCCGTTGCGGAACCGATAGTGGAACGTGATACGGATGTTGCGTGTTGCGATGTGCCTGCCGGTTGCGTGCCTTGTTTTTTGACCTGTTGCGTGGATACGGTTTTTTCAGCAAGAGGCTGTGAGGAACGGGATGCAGGTTGCCGGCGGGCCGTTTGCATGCGTGAGTCCGGGTGGTTTGCCTGTTTCGCTGTACCGGAGCCCCGGCTTGCAGCCTGACCGGCCTTTCCATGGAAAGTGCCGGATTGTGCTGTTGATATGGATGAAAAATCGATGGTGACGGTCTGCCTGTCTTGTTGACTGACAGCATACACGAGCACGGCCAGCGTACCCGCCGTAATGATGTGGAGTGCAAGGGAGACGGCAAGGCTTTGGATATAACGGTTCATTGCCGTGTCTGCACGCTGATATGGTTGAAACCTTCCTTTTTCAGTGCGTCGATGAGACTGATAAAGGGTTGCAAGGTTACATTACGGTCGGCACTGATCATGATGGCGCTTTCCGGGTTTTTGCCTGACAGTGCGGTTTTCAGCTCGTCCATGGAAACAGGGATGTCATCCAGACGAATCGTGCCGTCATGTGCCAGTTCCAGCTGCAGGGAAATTTTCGGCAGTGCCTGTGCGGATGCCGTCTTGGGCAAATCGACGCGTATATTCCCTGTCGTCATGAAGCTGGCTGTCGTGAGAATGATGACGAGGAGCACCAGCATGACATCCACCAGCGGGATGATGTTGATTTCAGTGAAGCTGTTTTTCATGGCGGATATCCCATTGCAGGAGAATGTTTTTCGCACGCCGTGCGAGCAGGTTGTAAAGGGTGACGGACAGGATGGCGACAGCAAGGCCGATGGCGGTGGCCTTGAGCGCAAGCGCCAGACCGGTCATGATGGCGCCGGTTTCCATGTGTGCCGAAGTGCCGATTGCATGAAACGTCATCATGATGCCCAGTACGGTACCGAGCAGGCCGACATAGGGCGTGTTGCCCGCGACGGTGCCGATGATGGACATGTTTTTCGACAGGCGCAGTTCCAGCAGGTGACGTGACGGATAATCGTTCAGGTCGATGTGCCGGAAAAACAGGATACGCTCTGTCGCCAGGGTGACGACCAGAATGGACAGTACGACAAGTACGCCGACGATGCCGTAATCGATCAATGAGACAAGCCAGTTCATAAGTGTTATCCGTTGAAAAAGGAAAGTTTGTGCCAAAGGGATGCCGACAGTCCGTACAGGGAACGGATGGCCGGCGGCGTGACGGTTTCCTCTGTCGGTCCGTCTGCCAGAATGCGGCCGTCTTTCATGAGGATGGCGCGGCCGCCCAGAAAGCGTGCGTGTTCGGGATGATGGGTCGTCAGAATGAAACTCGCCGCATGGTCTCCTGACGATGACGATGCGAGTGAGCGGATGGTTTCCAGCAGATGATACTGGTTTCCGTAGTCCAGTCCGGCGACCGGTTCGTCCATGATGAAATACTGTCCGCCCTGTGCCAGTGCACGTGCGATCATGACCAGTTGGCGCTGGCCGCCGCTCAATTCCAGATAGGGACGCTCTGCCAGAGTGGACAGGCGTACCCGCCGCAGCGCATCGTGTGCCATGGCATGGTCGGTATCGGTAAAGCCGAGCCAGGGCGCACGGGATATCCGTGCCATCAGAACCATATCCAGAACGCGGTAATTGAATACCCCCTGATGGGTTTGCGGGACATAATTCAGGATTTTCGCCAGTTCACGCTGACGCATGCGCGTGATATCCCGACCATGGATGAAAATGGCGTTTTTTTCGATGGGCAACAGTCCCAGCATGGCCTTGAGCAGTGTGGATTTTCCGCTGCCGTTCGGTCCGAGGATATTGACGATTTCGCCGGCTCCGATTGTTGTGGAACAGTCGCTCAGGATGGTACGGTTTTTCCGGTAGGCAAATGAAAAAGAACGGATTTCGATCATCGCCACCCCGTCCGGTTGGTATAAAGCGTCACGGCGAAAACAGGCAGGCTGACCAGTGAGGTATATACCCCGATGGGCAACTCCGCCGTGAAAACGGTACGTGCGATACTGTCTGTTATCAGTACGAAAATCGAACCGGTCATGGCAGATGCCGGCAACAGTATCCGGTTGTCCGGGCCGGTCAGGAAGCGGACGATATGGGGGATGACCAGTCCCACCCACCCGACGATACCTGCCAGCACGACGGTGAAGGCACTGAGCAGGGTCGCGCAGACGATGATTTTGAGGCGTGCCCAACCGACTGCGATACCCATGGACAGCGCTTCTTCGTCGCCCATGCTGAGGATGTTGACGGTTTTTCCCTGAAGGCACAGATAAAGAACCAGCGCGACACACGGCAGGCCGACACAGATGACGGAACCTGTTTCCACACGAGCGAAAGAACCCATCAGCCAGTACGTCAATTCCGGCAGCTGGGTATCGGTATCGGCCAGAAATTTCATGAAGGCGGTCAGCGAAGTGAAAAGGGATGCGCTGATCATGCCGCCAAGAAGCAGAATCAGAAGCGAGCGCCAGCGCAGGAAAACGGAAAACAAAAGCGCCAGTCCTACGGCGCAGCAGGCAAATGCGAAAGCGAAAATCTGGGTAGCCAGCAGAGAGGAATCGAACAGGACGATACCGATACCGGCGCCGAAAGATGCGCCGGCCAGAACGCCCAGAATACCGGGAGAGACCAGCGGATTCATGAAAACCGACTGGTAGCATGCGCCCGATACCGCCAGCGCGGCACCGACCAGTATTGCCGCCATGATGCGTGGAAAACGGATATAAAACAATGTGATATAGCGTTTTTCCTGTGCGTTTGAAAGCGCTGTGCCGTGCAGAAGTGCATCGGCCAGGTCAAATAGCGCGGATGGCGTCAGGTCATGGAAACGGCCGGTGAACAGCATGGCGGCGGTCATGACGGACAACAGGATGGACAGCAGGATAAGCGGGTGTTTTCTCATGATTTCAGAATGTCTCTGATTTTTTCGGGTGTTAAGGTTTGCCTGAAGAAGAGCCGGATGAACATATCGGTTTCACGTTTCATGTCGATAGGACAAAGGTCGGGATGCAGGCGGTTCGCCAGCCACTGGATTCCGATGAACCGCATGAAAGAGGCCGGACGATCCAGCCAGCTGAACGGTTCGTGCGGTACAAAATAAACGCGATCTTCACGGACGGCCCTCAGGGCTTTCCAGCGGGTTTCGCGGAAGAAGCGTTTTTGCAGACCCGGATGGTTGACCAGGATGACGTCCGGGTCGTAGTTCATGATTTGTTCGAACGACAGCCGGGTGATGGATTCGCGTTTTGTGCCGGGACATGCATGCACATTTTTGCCACCGGCCAGCCAAATGGCGACAGATCGGGTCGAACCGGCACAGGATGTCGCCAGTCCGTCCGCGTCCTGCGCCATATAGACCCGTACACGGCGATTTTCGGGAAGCTCGTGGAGCATTGTGCCGACTTTTTCAAGCGATTGCTTTCCATAGTCTGCCAATGCATTGCCGCGTTCGGTCTGGTGGAAAACAAGTCCGAGTTGCCGGAACATGGCGATATCGTCATGCAGTGAAGTATCGCGTATGGTAATCAGCGGAATGTTCATCTGGCGGAATGCCGTGATGATATCGTCGCTTTGCGGACGGTCTCCGGTCAGGAGAAAAGCGACATCAAGATTGCTTTTGAGCAGGATTTCGCGGTCGGGAATCATGCCCTTGCCGTACCAGCCGCCCAGAACGGGCAGTTGCCTGTATTTTTCGGGAATATAGGGTTTTTCATATTCGCGCAGCGGACCGTTCCAACCTGCCAGCAGATCGGGATTGAATACATAGAGGGCGAAACTCGATGGGAAGGTCGCGCCATATACGCGTGGCAGTTTGTCTGCCGCCAGCGCGAAGGTGCTTTGCAACAGAAAAATAAAAGCCAGGAAAAGTTTCATTGCAAGTCGTCGCAAAAAAGAAAAAACGCATCGTGAACGGGATTCCCCGCTCACGAAAGGCATAACGTCCGTCAGTATTTGACGGTTGCTCCCGCAAAGAGCGTCATGCCTGCCTGCGGGTAGCCGTAGGTGTAGTAATAGTTTTTGTCGAACAGGTTTCTGACACCCAGCTCGAAACTGTAATTGTCATCGGGCTCGTAAACCGCTTTCAGGTTGAAAGTGGCAAAGCCCGGTGAGCTGTCATGGTCATCCTTGCTGGAGCTGGAATAAAAGGAATCGGTGACGTACAGTTCCGGAATGATGGACATGTGCGCCATGGGCGAAATGACCAGATAAGCCGAACCGCTGTGTTTCGGTGTGAAGGTGATATAGTCCGCCGTATCGCTGCCGCGAGTGCTCCAGTTCATATAGCTGTATGTCAGGCCTGCCTTGAGGCTGGCGTCCAGCATGTATTCCGCACCCAGTTCGGCACCGAAAATGCGTGCCTTGTCCGCATTGGTGAAATACGTGTTTTTCGCACTGTCAGTCGTCGAGATGATCAGGTCGGAAAAGTCGCTGTAAAACAGGCTGGTATTGAGTTTGAGTTTTTCAGTGACGTTGCCGCGGTAGCCCAGTTCGTAATGGAGCGCCACTTCCGGTTTCAGATCGGCACTTGTCGGAATACTGGCGTTGTTACGGAAACCCATGAAACGCTCGCGCATGGTGCCGGTGCGCGATTTGCGGGCAACCGTTGCATACACCTGGTTGTTTTTCATGAAATCGTAAAAAGCACCGACCTGCCAGGTAAACAAATCGTCCGACATGCCCGAAACATTCATGCGGCTGCCGCTGCCGTCTGACTCATAGGTATTGGCATGTTCAGGATCGACCCATGTATAACTGCCACCGAATACCAGTGTCAGCGGGTCGGAGACTTTCAGAGTGTATTCCGCACCGACATCCCAATAGTTTTCCCGGATATCATCGCTCATGTATTTGACGTTGGCATCCGTCCAGCCGTAAGCCTTGTGCGACAGGGTGCGGTAGCCTACAGAGGTCGCCAGCCTGTTCCTGTCGTCGAAAGCGTAATCCAGTTTGAACTGTGCGCCGGCTGTGTACTGGTCGTACAGCGTATCCCCGCTCAGGTCGCGTACGGAATAGGTTTCATCCGTGTATCCGTATGTCCTGTCCTTGTGCTTGTCGTAATAGGCGATGAATTTGACATCGGTCTTGTCGTTGACGTGCCAGCTGGCATTCATGTAATAGCGGTCCGTGTCGTAGGTCGGCCAGCGCCATGCGCGCGATTGCGAGCCGCCGTTGCCGATTCTCGGCGCGTCAGGCGCCGCATTGATGGGTTGTCCGCGTTCATATCGCTGGACGGCATAACCGAACATGACGTCGATGTCACGGGTCGGCGTGAAACCGACCATCGCATTGAGGCTGCGGTTGCGGTAGTCCGAATTGATCCGCCGGCCCGGGTCCTGATAACGTCCGCCGTCGAAATCGCTTGAAAGACGGTAGAAATCCTGACGGTTTTCCACGGCACTGACTTTCGCATAAAACTTTTCCTGCCGTGTACCGAGCGACAGCCCCATCAGGCGTCCCTGATCGTTGGCGTGACTGTCGAAATAATTGGTGTATTTGGCCTTGAAGTCCAGTTCCTTGACAGGTTTTGCGGTCTTGAGATTGATCGTTCCAGCAAGACCGTTGTTGCTGCCGAGAAGCGGCGATGAAAATCCTTTCGCGATATCGACCGATTCCAGATCGAACAACAGGGCGTTATCCGCACTCCATTCGTTACGATAGGCAGTCGCTACCGGAATATCATCGACATACATACCGATCTGGTAACGGCTGGAACCGCGAATGGTAATGGTGTTTTCGCCACGTCCGGCAGACTCTCCCTGAAAAACGCCCGGAACACCGCGGACGGCTTCCCACAGGGTATTGGCGGTCTTGCGCTCGAAGTCCGTTTGCGTCAGATAAGTCGTTGTGTCGAAGCGGTCTGTTACCGTTACATTGTCGAGTTGTACCTCAGGCATATCGGAATCGGCGGCAAAAAGCTGTGATGATCCGGAAAAGAGCAATACGGCCATACAGGCCGGTGTGAAAAGCGGCTTTTTTTTCATGTTTTGTGTGAATCCTTCAGTTGACGGTTGGCGGCATCTTTTCGAGAATTGCCGTTATGTCATGCAAGACAGATGAACAATCCGTATCGTCAAGGTCATAGAGATGTGCGAAATCGAGAGACCATCGTGACGCCAGCAGGTGGGCGATACCGCTGCGGATACCGAGAAAGGTCGGGTTTGTCCGTTCGACCAGGGTAGCGAGCTGTTCGCTCCATCCTCCCCCTTCCAGTTCCCAGCGTCCGATTTCATCGATGAACAGATATTTTTTCGTCATATCGTCTGCCAGAACATGTCTTCCGGTTTCCAGTGCGGATTCTGAAAAACAGAAAGCACCGTGACATACCCTGTCTGCGACCGGAAAAACCGATGCATTCGCCAGCGGTACGGCCAGCGGAATACAGCGATGGCTGGCGATGCACAGCAGTTCATATCCGAACGGCTGTCCGTTGCGCATGGCGCGACGGGCGATGATGCCGCCCAGACTGTCCGTCTGTTTTCGCAACAGATGCAACAACGCTTCGAGCGTGCGGCTTTTTCCGCTTTTGCGGGTACCCGTGATGGCGAAAATCATCATGCATCTCCGTCCGTTACCGGTGGACGTCCGATTTTTTCCAGCCATCGGCGCAGATGACCGCAACTGGCATGACGGCGGACGGCATCGAATACACATGCCTTGTGGCATACCCGGCTGCTTCCCAGACTGAAACGGCCAAGTGTGCCGGCAAGCGGCGTACTCGGTCCCAGTATGCAAGCCGGGACATGCTTCGGAATATGCGGGAGATAATGATGGATGCTTTTGTTGGAAAAAGCGGAACCGGTCAGAATCACTCCGTCGCACAAGGGCATCTGTTCTGCCGCCGCTGCAGGACGCAACGTTTGCGGGATGCCTTTCAGCTCGAAAATGCGTAGCGACACACCGCAGAGACGGGCCATCCGGACGACAGGAGCAAAGTAACCGACCAGTCCCAGACAGGCACCTTTGGGCATATCTGCGACAAAATCCTGATAGTCTGGTGCCGGTACGGTACCGTTAACGTTCAGAATCGAATTGATGGCCGCCAGTGAAATGGCCTGATAGAGCTTATCGGTTTCAAGGTAAGCGGAAACCAGCTCATGCAGATGCATCTTGCAAACAGAGCGTTCGATGCCTGCCAGATGGCTACGGCTTTCGCACCGGTCTGCATAACGCATGGCAATACCGGTACCGAGCGAGCTTTCGACGGCAACCGTTTTTTCACCGATGGCACAATCCGTTATTTCCGCGTCGCCAATGGCGCCAAGCGCTTCTTCGACGATATGTTGATAGACTGTCGCAACCATAAACTTGACAATCGGGTTTCCAAATGCAAAATAAACCGTTTCTTTCATGCAAAAAAACGGTTCGCTTGATGCGCTGCTTATGGGAAATCTTGTAGATCGAAAGCCGGAATACAGGAAAAAGGGTGACCTTTGTCAGTGATATCTAGCGCTATTCCTTTTTGGAATAGCGCTATTCTAAAAGGAATATTGCCGCGCTGGCAAGGTTTCCTTTTGCCTCGTGTGGCGTTTTTGTATCTGCGGAAAATGTGTTGTGACGGTATTTGTGGCGGAAAGGGCGGCGCGATGGTACAAGCGTGCCGGAAATGTACATGCTGTTCCGACAGGATGATGTTTCAGGGCCGACAGGCATCAGGGTGTCGGCGCGCATGGTTGTCTGTCCCCGCAGACTTCAGCTGTTGACGAAAATCACTTCCAGATTCTCTGCTTCCATGCGCAGTCTGAGCCATTGCCTGATTTTCGTCTGGATGTCTTTTTTCAACGTTTTCTTGCAGACGACGACAACGGCGGGTATTTCCTGAATACCCAAGCCGTTTTTCTGGCGAGAAACATAGGCGTCTGAAAAAAACAACTCGGCGACATCAGGGTACTGGACATAAACTTCGCTGGCGATGCCGGCGTAGCGTTTTTCTTTTTCCGCCCTGGCACGAAGCGTGGCGGATTGTGCTTCTTCCTGGAGGGCCTTGAGGATTTGTTCTTTTTTCTCGGTTTCCTGCTGGTTATTCGACATCGACAGCATATCCTTTGCCAGCGATGTCTTGATGGCGTTCAGGTCATCCTGATGGAAACCGGCTTGCTGGAAAACAAGGCGTGTTCCGGAAAGACCGTATCGGGACAGGTTTTTTTCGATTCCGGATAGCGTCGTTTCGTCTAGTTGTTGCCCGACCAGTACGATATCGATGGTTTTGTCACGGTAGGATGCCTTGTAACTGATCGGAAAGGTTTTCTTGAAAACGAGTTCATGGTTGATGAAATTGGTGACGTTTCTGCTGAATATCTGGCTGTGGACGAAATGGACGGCGATGAATACGCTGGGCACGAAGCTGACGAAAACCACGGATAGCAGAAACAGTCTGAGTCTGAAACTGCGTTTGTCGTCTATCTTGCGGCGTGAAATCGGCCGGATGAACCAGACGATCAGGATGGATGAAACGGCGATATAGATGCAGTTGAGCAGGTACAGATACATCGCTCCTAGAAAATAGCCGATATTGCCGTGCACGAATCCGTAGGCCGCGGTACATAATGGCGGCATGAGTGCCGTGGCGATGGCGACGCCGGGAATGACGTTCGATTTTTCCTTGCGTGTGACCCCGATGATGCCGGCCAGTCCGCCGAACAGGGCGATCAACAGGTCCCATAATGTCGGGGACGTTCTGGCAAGCAGTTCGGATTGCGCCGTGTCCAGCGGCGAAATGTAAAAGTACAGTGCGGATGTGATGAAGCTGATAACGGTGGCGATGACCAGGTTCTTGAGCGCACGGTGAATCAGCCGGAAGTCGTAGATGCCGACGCCGTAGCCGATGCCCATGATCGGTCCCATGAGGGGGGAAATCAGCATGGCGCCGATGATGACCGGTGTGGAATTGATATTCAGCCCGATCGAGGCGACCAGTATGGCGCACATCAATGTCCAGAGATAGGTGCCGTTCAGTTCGATGCCATCCCGGATGTTTTTGTCGATTTCACTGTCGTCTGCCTGATCCATACGCAGACTGAAACGTTTGACCAGTGCGTTTCTGATTCGCTGTGGCCATTGGCCGATATCCGGGGGGGCTGGATTCATGATGTGTTTTCCCGTGAAACCGTTTGACGATGTTTTGTCATAATGGACAAAAAAAGGTCTTTGTGCAAACTGTAAAATCGCCCGTCATCGCGTGAAATTGACGGACGACAAAGAGCGGTCGGAAAACAGGCGGGGCATACCGTGGAAGAACGGGTGTGAAATCAGGTTTCTTTTTGTGTGGCGCGTCCTGCTTCCTCGTTTTTGCGCTGTTTCCAGAGTTGCCAGGAATTGATGATGTTTTGCCAGACGACATAGGAACCGGCACCGATGGCGGAGATGGGCGTCATGTACACGTGAGCCATCCAGATTGCCAGAATGGTGTTTTTCTGTCCCAGCGACTGGCCACCGCTGATGCGTTCCTGATAGCGCGCGCCGATTCGCTTGCCGATGAAAAATTGCAGGCAGCATACGACCATGGCCGCGAGTGCTATCCATATTTCCGTCATGCCGTCTTCCGGTTCGTTGATCAGGGTGTTGACGGTTTGCGCCATGACGACGATAAGCGCGACTGCCCAGAGATAGAAGGCGGCTTCGTGGTAACCGATCATCTTCGCATGCAGTTTCGGAAGATAGCGTCTGATGATCATGGCGGTGACGAAGGGACAAATCAGTAACGGAAATACCTTTTTCAGGATAATGAGAAACGAGGCGAAAAAGCCGATGTGTTCTCCAAGCGGATGAATCAGCGGAAAGAGCAAGGGCGCAGCAATGGCGGTTCCGATATTGCCCAAAAGGGTGTAGCTGGTCAGGCTCGCCGCACTGCCGCCGAGTTTGTCGGTAATGACGGCTGCCGCCGTGGCGGTCGGTGCGATGACACAAATGAAGGCGCCCTCGGCCGCGAAAATATTGAAGGGTCTGAGAGACAGATAGACCAGTATCGCGCCACCGATTTGCACGAGCAACAGCCAGAGGTGAACGGTTCTGAAATGGAGATCGCGGAACGGAACCTTGCAAAAGGTCAGCAAGAGCATCGTGAAGATGAGCCAGGGTGTGAGAAACGACAGGTGAATGAAAACCGGATAGCCTGCTGCACCGGCTAGCATGGCCAGAGGCAATGCCCAGTTTCGCAGAAAACGCAAGATTACGGAGAGCATGGTATTCCGGAAAAACCTGAAATGAAAAACAATACTGTGCCGGCATGAACGGATTTTGACGGCTGCTTCCGGTTCGAATTGCCGAGTGTCCGGTTCATTTTATACCCGCATGTCCAAGAGGGAAAGGAAAGGGCGGGGCATGTTACGCTGAAAAAGGTGAAGGCGGAGCAGGAAAACAGGGTATATGCCGCAAGGAAAGAGCGTTTCGAGCGGTATCGACGGAAAATACGCTTGTCCGTCCGGTCATGTACGGGCGCAATGGAAAAGGCGAAAAACGGGGAACTGTTTTTGACAGTCGTATATCGTACAATATACGTTTCAACAGGCTCGTCGCAAAGCGGTCCGTCCGGGACATGTCATTGCGTTCGGGAGATGTCATTCATTATCAGGTTGGGATTTATGGCAGATAATCAGCAAAAGGCGGCTGCGGACGCCTCCGGTGTGAAGTTCGTTGATTTCGGACTGTCGCCGGAATTATTGAAGGCGCTCGATGATCTGGGTTATACCTCGCCGACACCTATCCAGCTCAAGGCGATTCCGCACGTTCTTCAGGGAAAAGATGTCATGGGCGCAGCCCAGACCGGTACCGGAAAAACGGCGGGGTATTCATTGCCGATGTTGCAGTCGCTGCTGTTTCACGCCAATACCAGCATGTCGCCGGCGCGTCATCCCGTCAGGGCTCTGGTGCTTGTGCCGACACGTGAGCTGGCCGACCAGGTCTATGAAGACGTCAGAAAGTATGCGAAATATACCAGCCTGCGTGTGGCGGTCGTTTTCGGCGGGGTGGATATGACCTCGCAAACGGGTGTGCTGCGTGCTGGTGCGGAAATCCTGATAGCCACGCCAGGGCGTCTGCTTGACCATGTCCAGCAGAAGAACGTCAATCTGGGACAGACGCATATTCTTGTGCTTGACGAAGCCGACAGGATGCTGGATATGGGCTTTTTGCCGGATTTGCAGCGTATTGTGAATCTGCTTCCGAAAAAACGGCAGAATCTTCTTTTCTCGGCAACGTTTTCGAGCGAGATACGGAAGCTGGCGAAAAGCTTTCTGGACAATCCCGTATCGGTCGAGGTGGCGCGCAAGAACGCTACGGCAGACAATGTCCGGCAGATCGTTTACCGGGTCGACGAAGCCAGCAAGAACGAGGCGATCGAATTTCTGTTGCGGCAGCATCGTCAGGAACAGGTACTGGTTTTTTCCAACACCCGTGCCGGTGCATCCCGTCTTGCAAGGCAGCTGGAAAGGAAAGGACGGAAAGCGTCCGCCATTCACGGCGACAAGACGCAGGCGGAAAGAATGGCGGCGCTGGAAGCCTTCAAGGAAGGCAATATCGAAGTGCTTGTTGCGACGGATGTGGCAGCACGCGGTTTGCATATCGAGGAATTGCCTTGCGTCATCAATTTCGATTTGCCTTTCGTTGCGGAAGATTATGTGCACCGTATCGGCAGAACCGGGCGTGCCGGTGCAACGGGGCAAGCGATTTCGCTTTGTTCCGCAAAGGATGAGAAACTGTTGGGAGAAATCGAGAAACTCATCGGAAAAAAATTGCCGCTCGATACGATTCCTGAATTCGAGATCGCCAGGGATGAAGTGCGCAAGCCGGAGGTCGCCGGTGCCGGAAAACGTTCCGAACGCAGTCCCTACAAGTCGGTAGGGCTGGAAAAGAAACGGCATGACCCATGGTTCGACCGACCGTATGTTCCGGAAACGCCGTCCGGGAAAGAAACGGCGAATGCCAAGCCGGATGCGCCGAAAATGGCGAAAAAACCGCTGGCCGCCCTGTTGGGCGGAATGCCGAAAACAGGAAAATGACAGGGTATCCGTCCGTTTTCCGGACGGCAGACCGTAAATATCCACCTGGGTTGAAATCCGCATGAAGAATACGCAATTTGTCCATCTTCGCATGCATTCCGAGTATTCCATCGTCGATGGACTGGTGCGCATCGACGATGTGGTTGCCGCCGCTGCGGGAGATGAACAGCCCGCAATGGCGCTGACCGATCTGTCCAATGTGTTCGGGCTGATCAAGTTCTACAAGGCGGCACGCAAGAAGGGCATCAAGCCGATTGCCGGATGCGATGTCTGGATCACCAATGATGTGGACAGGGAAAAGCCCTCGCGTTTGCTGTTGCTGGTCAAGGACAGGGCAGGGTACCTGAATTTGTGTGAGCTGCTTACAAAGGCATGGCTGGAAAACCAGTATCGTGGCCGTGCCGAAATCCGTATCGAATGGTTGGAAGAACTGTCGGAACGCCAGAAAGATATGGGGTTGATCGCTTTGTCGGGAGCGCGGCAGGGCGATATCGGCATGGCGCTGGATTCGTCAGGTATGGACGGAGCCGAAAAGGCGGCAATACGGTGGGCGAAGATTTTTCCGGGGAATTTTTATATCGAAATCCAGCGTACAGGCCAGCTGGGTATGGAGCAATATCTTCATCGTGCCGTCGAACTGGCGGAAAAGTTGTCGTTGCCTGTGGTGGCGACGCACCCGATACAGTTTCTGACGGCGGACCAGTTCCGCGCGCATGAAGCCAGGACCTGCATTTCGGAAGGCGAAGTGCTTTCCAACAAAAAACGTGCGCATCTTTTCAATGAAAGACAATGTTTCCAGACGCAGCATGATATGGCGGCACTGTTCGCCGACTTGCCGGGTGCGTTGGAAAATGCCGTGGCGATTGCACGCCGTTGCAATCTGGTACTGGAACTGGGACACCACAAATTGCCGCTGTTTCCGACGCCGGATGGCATGACGCTGGACGAGTTCATGGCCAGCGAGGCAAGACATGGACTGGAAAAACGTCTGGAAGTGCTGTTTCCAGACGAGGAAGAACGCAAGGCAAGACGGCCTGTCTATGATGAACGTCTGAATTATGAAATCGATACCATCGTCAAGATGGGGTTTTCCGGTTACTTTCTGATTGTGGCGGATTTTATCCGGTGGGCGAAGAACAACGGGGTGCCGGTCGGGCCCGGGCGTGGTTCCGGGGCTGGCTCGCTGGTGGCGTATTGTTTGCTGATCACCAACCTTGACCCGATTGCCTACAATCTGATTTTCGAGCGTTTCCTGAATCCGGAACGCGTGTCGATGCCGGACTTCGATGTCGATTTCTGCCAGCACGGGCGTGATAAGGTCATCCAGTATGTGAAAGACAGATACGGCAAGGATGCCGTCTCGCAAATCGCCACGTTCGGCACGATGGCAGCCAAGGCGGCAGTCCGTGATGTCGGTCGTGTGCTGGATCTGGGATACAACTTCTGTGACGGTATTTCCAAACTGATTCCGTTCAAGCCAGGCAAGCAGGTCACGATTGCAGATGCCAAAAAGGAAGAACCGATTCTGGCGGAGCGCGAAAAGTCCGAAGAAGAAGTCAAACAGTTGCTCGGACTGGCGGAACAGGTGGAAGGCATTACCCGCAATGTGGGGATGCATGCCGGCGGTGTACTGATTGCACCGGGCAAGCTGACCGATTTCTGTCCGCTTTATACCCAGGATGGAGAGTCGGGCGTCGTCTCGCAGTTCGACAAAAAGGATGTCGAGGAAATCGGGCTGGTCAAGTTCGACTTTCTCGGACTGACGACATTGACCATTCTCGATCTGGCGATGAGATATATTCATGGTCTGGATTCGGGCATGGCGGATTTCAGCCTCGATACAATTCCGCTGGACGACAAGGATACATTCAGGTTGCTTACCGATGCGAAAACCGTGGCGGTGTTCCAGCTGGAAAGTCGTGGTATGCAGGGGATGTTGAGGGAGGCGAAACCGGACCGTTTCGAGGACATTATCGCGCTGGTGGCATTGTATCGTCCGGGACCGATGGATTTGATTCCGGATTATTGCCGCCGCAAGCATGGCGAGGCTTTCGAATATCCTGATGAACGGACGAAGGGTATTTTGTCCGAGACGTACGGCATCATGATTTATCAGGAACAGGTCATGCAGATGGCGCAGGTTATCGGCGGCTATACCCTGGGCGGCGCCGATCTGTTACGCCGCGCGATGGGGAAGAAGGATGCAGCGGAAATGGCACGCCATCGCCAGACTTTCCGTGATGGCGCGGCGAAAAACAATCTGTCGCAGGAAAAGGCTGACGAGATTTTCGACCTGATGGAAAAATTTGCCGGATACGGTTTCAACAAGTCGCATGCGACTGCGTATGCACTGTTGTCATATCAGACGGCTTACCTGAAAAGGCATCATGCAGCCGCATTCATGGCGGCCAACATGTCGCTGGCGATGGATGATACCGACAAGGTGAAAGTGCTGGTGGAAGATTCGGTCAATGTCTGTGGTCTCGAGATGCTGCCGCCGGACATCAACCAGTCCGATTATTATTTCAAACCGGTCAGGGATGCATCGGCGGAAGGCGGAAAACAGGCGAGACAGATACGTTATGGTCTGGGGGCGGTCAAGGGCTCCGGAGAAAGTGCGATCGAGGCGATCGTTCAGGCGCGTCAGGAGGGTCCGTTCAAGGACCTGTTCGATTTTTGCGTCAGGGTGGACAAGCATCAGGTCAACCGGCGCACGATAGAGTCGCTGATTCGCGCCGGTGCATGCGACTGTTTCGGAGAGGACAGAGCCGTATTGCTGGCATCGGTACCGCTGGCACTCGAGGCTGCCGAACAGGCCGAGGCCGCAGCCAACCAGGTCAGCTTGTTCGGGGACGATGATACGGTGCTCAATGCCGTTGAGTATGTCAGGGTACCGCACTGGACGGACAAATATCGCTTGTCGGAAGAAAAAAACGTGCTGGGTTTTTGCATGTCAGGACACATGTTCGATGCCTATGCAGAGGAAGCGCGCAATTTTTGTCAGAACCGTATATCCGAGCTGGACAGCTCGCGGGAACCGAAATGGGTGGCGGGCATGATTGCCGCTGTCCGGACACAAATGTCCCAGCGCGGTAAAATGATGATCGTGTCGCTGGATGATGGAACCGCCATGATCGATGTGACGGTCTTTTCGGAATTGCTTGAGGAAAAGCAATCCTTGTTCAAGGAAGATGAGTTCGTTGCGGTATTCGGCAAGGTATCGGAAGACCGTTTTTCGGGAGGCTTGCGGATGACGGCCGACGATGCGCTCGATATCGTCGGCGCACGACTTCAGTTCGGCCAGTATCTGTCTTTTGCATTGCAGGAGAAAATCGGTGCGCAGGAACTCAGGGCGCTGTTGCAACCGTATGTCGCGAAGGAACGCGGTTTTCATCTGATTGCGGAATATACGTCCGGCGGCAATACCTGTCGCTTCGATTTCGGCGATGACTGGCGGATCGTTCCGGATGATGCGTGCCTGAACAATTTGGCGCAGCGTCTGGGGAAGATGCAAATCGCATATTGAATGCTATGGGCTATCTGAACGGAAAATGAAACGGATGGCGGGAATGGATAACGGGTGATGGACCTTCATGAATAGGACGGCAGGACGGATACTGGTCATATCGCCGAACTGGATCGGCGATGCAATCATGGCGCAACCCTTGTTGCAGTTGCTCAAACAGCAGGATGCGACTGTGCTTGTCGATGTACTGGCGCCGGCATGGGTCGCGCCTGTATGGGAAGCCATGCCGGAGGTCAATCAGGTTTATGCCACGCAATTCAGACATGGCAAGTTGCAGCTCGGGGAACGGTGGCGTCTGGCGCGTTCGCTCAGGGATATGTCGTATGACAGGGCCTATGTGTTGCCCAATACCCTGAAATTCGCATTGATTCCGTGGATGGCGGGTATTCCCGAGCGGATCGGTTATCTGGGCGAGAAACGTTATGGTTTGCTCAACGTCATTCACCATGACGACAAGGATTCGCCGCGACCGATGATACCGTTCTATGCGGCGCTGGCCAGCCCGCCTTCCGGTACGGTGCAAGACAGGGAAGCGTATCCGGTTCCGCATATGGTTGTCGAAAAGGAAAAAGCCGAACGTGTACTGGAAAAGCTGGGAATGGATACGGGCAAGCGTATTGTCGCGTTCGCACCCGGTGCCGAGTTCGGTCCTGCCAAACGCTGGCCGGTTCATGGTTTTGCAAGTCTTGCCAGACGGATTCTCGCGGATTTCGGCGATGTCTGTATCGTTCTTCTGGGGTCTCCCAACGACAGGCCGGTTTGTGACGAGATTGCGGCACAGGCACCTGGCGTGAAAAATCTGGCAGGCAAAACGACGCTTGCCGAAGCGATTGCGCTGATTTCGCAAATAGATGCCATGGTGACGAACGACTCCGGACTGATGCATGTCGCATCGGCTTTTGAAAAGCCGGTCATCGCCATATATGGTTCGACTGATTACCATCATACGCCACCGTTTTCCAGATATTCGGAAATCGTGTCGCTGGATTTGCCGTGTGCGCCTTGCCAGAAGAGAGAATGTCCGCTGGGGCATCACGACTGTATGGAAAAACTGGGGCCCGACAGTGTGTATCGGGCGTTGAAAAAATATCTTGCCGGTTCTGTCACCATTCGGGAGCAGGACAGGCAAACGGCTGGAAATGAAAGAGGAAAGCCATGACACCGATTAGCGGATTGGTGATTACATTGAATGAAGCGCACAATATCGTCGATTGCATTCATTCCATGAAACAGGTTTGCGACGATGTGGTCGTTGTGGATTCCGGCAGTACGGACGGCACGATCGAGCTGGCGCGCGAGCATGGTGCATTGGTCATCGTGCAAAAACCCTTTCTGGGAGATGGCCCGCAACGCTCGCTGGGTTTGCCGCATTGCCGTCATCGCTGGGTGCTGAATCTGGATGCGGATGAGCGTCTGGAAGATGATTTCGTCGACTATGTACGGCAAACCGATCTGGATTCGCTGGGGGTCGATCTGGTGGAAACGCGGCGCCGGAATTTTCTCGGCAGCCGTTTCACTCCCTATGCCGGGCAATATCCCGATTATGTCAAGCGTCTGTTCAATCGGGAAAAGGCGGATTTCAAGCCGGTGGTGGCGCATTCCCATATCGAGGCGGCCTCGTCAAAGAAGGTGCCGGTTCATATCACACATTTCTCCTATCGTGATTATCCAGATCTGGTCGCCAAAAGCCGGTATTCGGGATGGCTTGCCAAAGATCTGGCAGAAAGCGGCAAGCCCTTGCATGTCTGGCAACCGATATTGCATGGTTTGTGGGCGTTCATCCGTCATTACCTCATTCAGGCAGGTTTTCTGGCCGGTCTTGACGGCCTGACGATTTCATTGTGCAAGGGACTGAGTTCGTATCTCAAATATGCTCATGCCATCGAATTGCGGCGTAGCCGGAAAAAGGAAAGTTCATGAGTACATTGCCGGGTATCAATCTTGTCTGGCATTCCATCCGGCCACAGGGTGGCATGGACAGGCATGTACTGGATCTTATCAGCGGATTTTCGTCACGCGGCATTCCGATGCGCGTCATCGCGCGAACCGTCTCCTGGCCCGGAGAAAAGCCTGACAATGTCGAATTTGTCGTTTTGCCCGACAGGACGCCTTTCCAGCGCTTCAACAACAACCGTTTCGAGCACAAGGCGTACGAACACATCAGAACTGGATGGCCGGTCATCGGCATTTCGAGAATCACCGGTGGACCGGTCGATTTGTCCATTTCTGGCGGCACTCACCCGGCGCATCTGGTGGACAAGGGAAAAGCGAAACCGGGTTATTTCGACAGACAGGTGATCGCCAATGAACGCGCGCTCTATACGAATTCGAGAGCGATCGTGACGCATTCCGGAAGGGTTCGCGACGAGATCGTTCGGGATTACCAGATTGATCCGGCGAAAATCCATGTACTGTATCCGCCAATCGATACAACGTTTTTCAATCGTGGACTGGAAGCCGAACGTGATCGTATCAGGCAATCGCTTGGCATCGGCAAGGGGCAGTTTCTCTTGCTGTTTCCGTCCAACAATCATGAATTGAAAGGTGCCGATCTGATTCTGGAAGCACTGGAAAAACATGAAGGGGATTTTGTGCTGGCTGTCGCAGGCAAAAAGGAGCTGAAACATCCGCGCGTTCTGAATCTGGGGTTCAGGCAGGATATGCCTGCGCTGTATACGGCAGCCGATGCGACCATACTGGCCTCGAAATACGAGGCATTCGGTCTGGTCGGACCGGAATCCATTTCATGCGGTACGCCGGTACTCTTCGCCGATACGATCGGTGCGACCGAAGTGTTGTCAGAACCGGGCTGCTACCGCTTCAGACGGAATGCTGATGATCTGGAAAGATTGCTGACCCGGATGGATGAGCGCTTTCATGAGGGGAGCCTGAGAGTGGAGACACCGTCGGAATGTATCCATTATCCCTATGTGTTCGACGATTATCTTGACGAATTGGTCAGGCTGATCAGAACGTCGGCTACATCAGAATGACATCGTACTGGTTCTGCATGTAGGCCGATTCGACCTGAAGGGAAACCGGTTTGCCGATCAGATCGCCCAGCGCGGCGAGGTGCTGTGATTCTTCTTCCAGAAAGCGGTCGATGACCGTTTGCGATGCCAGAATCCGGAATTCTTTGGGACTGAATTGGCGGGCTTCGCGCACGATGTCCCGCATGATTTCGTAGCAGATCGTTTGCGAGGTCTTGATTTGTCCCTGACCGTGACATACCGGACAGGGCTCGCACAGGATGTGCGCCAGCGATTCACGCGTTCGCTTGCGGGTCATTTCCACAAGGCCCAGTGCGGAGAAATCGGAGATGGACACTTTGGTACGGTCGTTGGCGAGGGTTTTCCTGAGTTCATCCATGACGGCGTTACGGTGTTCCTGATTTGTCATGTCGATGAAATCGAGGATGATGATGCCGCCCAGATTACGCAATCGCAGTTGCCGTGCGATGGCATGTGCCGCTTCCAGATTGGTCTTGAAAATCGTATCGTCGAAAGTGCGGCCGTTGACGAAACCGCCGGTATTGACATCGATGGTCGTCATGGCTTCCGTCTGGTCGATGATCAGGTAACCGCCGGATTTGAGGTTGACCCGTCTGGACAGGGCCAGCTGGATTTCTTCCTCGACGTTGTAAAGATCGAAGAGCGGACGGTCGCCTTCGTAGCATGACAGGCGTTCGATGATGTCCGGCATGTAGAGGCGGGCGAACTCATGCAGTTTGAGATATTCGTCGCGGGAATCCACCAGAATCCGTGTCGTGTCTTCATGGACACAATCGCGCAGGATGCGTTCGGACAGGGTGAGGTCTTCGTACAACAGCGCCGGCGCAGCCGTGGTATAGGCCTTGTCCTTGAGGGATTGCCAGAGCTTTTGCAGGAAAACGGCATCGGCCTCGAGATCTTGGTCAGAAGCGTCTTCGGCCATGGTGCGGATGATGAAACCGCCTTTTTCATCATCGGACAGGAGTTGTTGTACCCGGTTTTTCAGCGATTCCCTTTCTTTTTCGTTCTGGATGCGTTGTGAAATGCCGATATGTTTTTCCTGCGGCAGGTAAACCAGCATGCGACCGGCAATGGAAATCTGGGTGGAAAGCCGCGCGCCCTTGGTGCCAAGCGGATCCTTGATGACGCGTACCATGACGGATTGTCCATCTGTCAGCATCCGTTCGATCGGTACCGGTTTGCCGGACGGTGTATCGGCCTGATGGGCTTCCAGTATGTCATCGATATGAAGAAAGGCGGCGCGCTCCAGACCAATATCGACAAAGGCGGATTGCATGCCCGGCAAAACGCGGACAACGCGACCGAGATAAACGTTTCCGGCCAGTCCGCGGGTTTGCGAACGTTCGATGTGCAATTCCTGTGTAGCACCTTCGGAAACGATAGCGATTCGCGTTTCCTGTGGTGTGATATTGATGAGGATATCTTCTTTCATGGGATAAGCACTCCCGCTTTTCTCAACAGTACAGTCGTTTCATACAGCGGCAGTCCCATGATACCGGAATAGCTGCCCTGTATGCCGGAAATGAATTTGCCCGCCAGTCCCTGAATGCCGTACCCACCTGCCTTGTCGTATGGCTCGCCTGTTTCGGTATAGGCGGAAATCTGTTCAGGCGTCAGGCTGGCGAAGGTGACGTCGGAAATCTGTACGGTTTGCCACAGTTGTTCATCGCGAATGACGGCAACAGCGGTCAGTACCTGATGAGTACGTCCGGAGAGGCACGAAAGCATGGCGAACGCTTCGTCGCGGTTTGCAGGCTTGCCAAGAATTTGTCGGTCGATTGTGACGGTGGTATCGGCCGTCAGGACGGGATATCGCTTTTTGTCTGTCGAGATGAGAAAACGCCAGGCATATTGGGCTTTTTCACGAGCGAGGCGACTGACGTAATCGAGCGCGTTCTCATCGGGACGGACGGTTTCGTCGATCATGTCGGCATGTACCGTATCCTGTGCGGGAACTTCCAGCAGACGGAATTGTACGGCGATCTGGTTGAGCAATTCCTGTCGTCTCGGGCTTTTGGAGGCCAGATAAATCAAGTCGTCGGTGGCCATGGCGCATCAACTCCGGTGATAGGGATGGTTTTGCAGGATGGTGGAGGCGCGGTAAAGCTGTTCAGTCAGCAGGACACGTACCATGCCGTGCGGCAGGGTCAGAGAGGACAGACGAACCAGCATGTCGGCCTGTTTTTTCAACCCGGCATCGAGCCCGTCCGCTCCCCCGATGACGAAAACGATATCCCGTCCGTCCTGCAGCCAGTTTTTCATATGGGCAGCCATCTGGACGGTTGTCAGATCTTTGCCGCGCTCGTCCAGCGCGATGAGGCGTGCGTTTTTCGGAATGGCGGCGCGGATTTTCGTGGCTTCCGATGCCATGACAGTTTCGGCGCTCCGGTTGCCGGCACGTTCGACGGGTTTCAGTTCCTTGATGTTGAAGTGCCATTCGGGCGGCATGCGCCTGGCATATTCCGCAAAACCGTTTTCTATCCAGCCGGGCATGCGATGTCCGACAGCGATTACCGTGACCTGCATGGGCTGTCACCCGGCCCTGGTTTTGTCGCCCGTTTCGGTACCAGTTTGCGCCTTTCCTGTCTTTTTGCGCGATTTTTCGCCGGATGCGCCAAGAGCCCTGGCGGTATCCAGGTCGATGGGAGTTTCGCCCCAGATTTCTTCCAGACGGTAATAGTTCCGGATAGGCGGCTGCATGATATGAACGATCAGAGCGCCCAAATCGACAAGCACCCATTCGCCGGTGTCTTCGCCCTCGATGCTGACGATGTCGCCGCCGGCTTCACGAATCTTGTCTCTTACGGATGCCGCGAGCGCTTTCGTCTGGCGGTTGGATGTGCCGGATGCGATGACGATCCGTTCGAAAAGACTGGTCAGTTTTGACGTATCGAACAAGACGATGTCCGATGCCTTGACATCTTCCAGCGCGTCGATAACCAGAGCCTGTAATTTTTCAATATCCATCAGTTTCTGTACAGATTGTTTTCCTTGATATAGTCCAGAACCGGCGCCGGTACCAGCGCGGTCGGGCTTTGACGGTTTTGCAATGCCGCCCGGATTTCGGTCGCGGAGACATTGATTTGCAAATCCCGGGCGAGATAGGTCAGGCCGGCCGGCGTCGAAGTGATTTTGTCGGGGTCTGCGAAACGGCGCGAAAATTCATCGGCGATCGCCTTGGGAATCAGGGTCAGCGAATTGGAAAATCCGGGACGTGCCGAAACGGCGATATTGGTCAGCTCAAAGAGCTGGCGCCAGTTGTGCCAGGTATCCAGCCGCAACAGCTGGTCGGCTCCCATCAGGAAAATCAGCGAAACATCCGGGCCGACCTCACTGCGGATGGCCTTGAGCGTATCGATGGTATAGGTCGCACCGGGACGGTCGATTTCCTGGGTGTCGATCGTGATGGAAAGACCGAGTTGCCCGAAAGCGCATTTGAGCATGGTGACACGCTGTTCGGGAGTCGCTTTCAGCAACGGTTTTTGCCAGGGATTGCCTGCCGGAATGAGCCGCAATTCATCCGTGCCAAAGAGACGGCAGAAATATTTGCCGAGTTCGACGTGTCCGATATGTACCGGATCGAAGCTGCCGCCTAAAAGAATGATGCATCGTTTTGTCAAATCAACTCCGTTTCGGCTCGGGTCGCCTGCCGGTCCGGTAACGCTTGCCGACAGGCAACGGGTTCACATTCTGGCGTTTATGACGCTGATTCCGTCTTGTATGATTTCAGCGCACGCCACCCAATATCATGTCTGTATTGTACGCCCTCGAAATAAATGGACTCAACTGTATCATAAACATTTTTTTGTGCCATACGCATGGTATCGGCCAAACCGACAACACACAGAACCCGTCCACCGGAGGTCAGCAATTTGCCTTCATTGTCCAGCCGGGTTCCCGCATGAAATACGATGCAGTTTTCGGATTCGCCCGGAATGCCGGAAATGACGGCACCCTTTTGCGGATTTTCCGGATAACCTGCCGCCGCCATCACGACGCCGAGCGCGACGCGACGGTCCCATTCCAGCTCGATGGTATCGAGCGTACCGTTGACGGCATGTTCCAGCACGAAGGCCAGATCGCTTTTGAGGCGCGACATGATCGGCTGTGTTTCAGGATCGCCCATGCGGCAGTTGAATTCCAGCGTTTTGGGATTGCCGTCCTTGTCGATCATCAAACCGGCGTACAGAAAACCCGAATAGGGAATGCCGTCCTTGCGCATGCCGTTGACGGTCGGGATGATGATTTCCCTGAGAATACGTGCGTGCAGCGCCGGTGTGACGATGGGGGCAGGCGAAAAAGCGCCCATGCCACCGGTATTGGGCCCCTCGTCATGGTCTTTGAGCCGTTTGTGATCCTGACTGGTCGCCAGCGGCAAGACGTTTTTGCCGTCCACCAGCACGATGAAACTGGCTTCCTCGCCTTCCAGAAATTCCTCGATGACGACTCGCGCACCGGCGTCACCGAAGCGGTTGTCGGAGAGCATCATGTTGACGGCTTCGTGGGCCTGTTGCAACGTCGTGGCGACGATTACGCCTTTTCCTGCTGCCAGTCCATCGGCCTTGATGACGATGGGGGCGCCCTGTTCATCGATATAGCGGTGCGCCTCGTCAGGATCGGTAAAGGTTCGGTAACGTGCCGTCGGAATACCATGGCGAGCCATAAAGGATTTCGCGAAGTCCTTGGAACTTTCCAGTTGCGCGGCTTCCCGTGTCGGGCCGAAAATTTTCAGTCCGCGTTCGCGGAACAGGTTGACGATACCGGCTGCCAGCGGCGCTTCCGGACCGACGACGGTCAGAGTGATACGGTTGGCTGCGGCAAAATCGGCCAGTTCGGCGGGGTCGGTAATGGCGACGTTTTCGAGCCGCGAATCGAGTGCGGTTCCACCGTTTCCGGGGGCGACATATACCTTTCCTACCCTGACGGATTGTGCCAGTTTCCATGCCAGTGCATGTTCACGACCACCCGAACCGATAACAAGAATGTTCATCAAATCGAAAGCCTTCAAAAATTGGTCTGACATTGTTGGGACGGCATTGCGGCCGTCTTATTCTTCGATGACTGCGTTCGTATAGACTTCCTGCACATCGTCGAGATTTTCCAGCGCATCCAGAAGTTTCTGCATTTTTTCGGCTTCGGCGCCGGTAAATTCGGTTTCGGAATTCGGGCGCATGACGATTTCCGCCATTTCCGGTTTGAAACCGGCTTTTTCAAGAGCTTCCTTGACCTGCGCGAAATCAGCCGGAGCGCAAATGACTTCGAAACCGCCTTCCTCATCGCTGATGACGTCTTCCGCACCTGCTTCCAGCGCGGCTTCCATCAGGGCGTCTTCATCCGTTCCGGGTGCGAAAAACAGCTGGCCGCAGTGCTTGAACTGGAAGGAAACGGAGCCTTCCGTTCCCATGTTGCCGCCGAATTTCGAGAAAGCGTGACGGACTTCCGATACGGTTCTGACGCGGTTGTCTGTCAGGCAGTCCACGATGATGGCGGCGCCGTTGATGCCGTAGCCTTCATAACGGACTTCTTCATAATTGACGCCGTCAAGCGTACCGGTGCCGCGTGCGATGGCACGCTGGACGTTTTCCTTCGGCATGTTGGCGGCAGCTGCCTTGTCGGCAGCCAGACGCAGACGGGGATTGCTGTTGACGTCACCGCCGCCCATACGTGCGGCAACGGTGATTTCCTTGATCAGTCGCGTCCAAATCTTGCCGCGTTTGGCGTCAGTGGCTGCTTTTTTGTGTTTGATATTGGCCCATTTGCTATGTCCGGACATGGTGTTCTTTCCATCAAAGGTTATCTGAATCAATACGGGATTTTACCATACTGGATGAGGCTGAAAAAATCTCGTTTCCCGCCATTTTTCCGAAATTCGTTCCGGCGGATGGCGCACGACGGGTTTACGGCGCAATTTCCGCTTGTCGCGAGCCCAGGACGGCATCCATAATGGTGGCAGGACACATTTCGGAGCAGGAAGATGCAGACAGAACGGCCGGATACGAAATATCGCTTCCCGTGCCTGATCGGCGATGTGGGCGGAACCAATGCGCGCTTTGCCATCGAGACCGCGGCAGGGCGTTTCGAGGCGGCAGCGGTATTGCAAAACCGTGATTTTCCGGATTTCGAAAGCGCCTTGCGCCATTATCTGCAACGTTCCGAATCGCGTGCGGCCGGTTCGACCTCGGCTCAAAGCGCGGCGATCGCCATCGCCAATCCGCTTGATGGCGATAAAGTGAAAATGACCAATTCGGGCTGGGCTTTTTCGATTGAAGCCGTCAGAAAAACTTTCGGTTTCAGGATATTGCGTTTTTTCAACGACTTCACGGCTCTGGCCATGGCCATTCCGTTCATGCCGCCGCAGGCGTTGATACAGTGCGGCGGTGATGTGCCGTACAAGGACAAGTCATCCGGCCTGATCGGCCCGGGTACGGGACTGGGGGTATCGGGACTGGTTCCATGGGGAGAGCATTTCATCCCGCTGGAAGCAGAGGGGGGACATGTTTCGTTTTCGCCGTTTGACGAACTGGAAATGGAAATTTTTGCGTTGGCGAAAAAACGTTATGACCATGTATCGGCCGAGCGGCTGATTTCCGGCCCCGGTATGGAATGGCTGTACAGGCTTCTGGCTGAAATCGGCGGGGAAACGGCAGAGCCGCTGACAGCGCCTGAAATCACGGAAATGGCGTTGAAACAGCCCGGTTCGCTGAGTGACAGGACTGTCGAGGTATTTTGCCGGATGCTGGGAACCGTGGCCGGCAATCTGGCGCTGACGCTCGGTGCACGGGGCGGTATTTATATCGGAGGCGGTATTGTGCCGCGTATCGTGAAACGTTTTGAACAATCCGGATTCAGGGAGCGTTTCGAGGCGAAGGGACGTTTTTCGGAATATGTTTCGCGGATTCCTGTTTTCGTGCTGATGGATACTTTTGCGGCATTCAAGGGGGTTTCTGCGATGATGGAGCGGTGTTTTCAGACGGAACCGTTCATTTGAGTCCCCTAGGAAGCGGAAAAACCAGCGTTTCTTCCATGCCCTGCAATTCGGAGACGGATTCAGCGCCTTCGCGTTTGAGTCGGGCGATGACTTCCTGCACCAGAATTTCCGGTGCGGATGCGCCGGCGGTGATGCCGATGGTCTCATGTCCTTTCAGCCAGGCCGAATCGATTTGCGAGGCATTGTCCACCATGTAGGCGGTGGCACCGTTTTTTTCCGCCATTTCGCGCAGCCGGTTGGAATTGGAGCTGTTCGGGCTGCCAACGACGATGATCAGGCTGGCTTTCCCGGCCAGTTCGCGAACAGCCGTCTGGCGGTTGGTCGTCGCATAACAGATATCCGCTTTTTT
Source organism: Oxalobacter formigenes (assembly GCA_949290765.1). Classification (GTDB taxonomy): domain Bacteria; phylum Pseudomonadota; class Gammaproteobacteria; order Burkholderiales; family Burkholderiaceae_D; genus Oxalobacter; species Oxalobacter formigenes_E. Next base: position 61,401 of record CASETG010000017.1, read on the forward strand.
GGGTTCGGCAATGTCGGGAAAACGTTTTTTCAACTCCGAAATGATGGTTGCCGTATCGTCGACGGACAGGGTGGTCTGCGAGACATAGGCCAGTTTTTCAGGTCGTGTTATTTCCAGTTTGTCGATATCTTCCAGATCGCTTATCAGGTGCATGCCGGTATCCGATTGTCCGAGCGTGCCCTCCACTTCGGGATGTCCCTTGTGTCCGATTACGATGATGTCTCGCTGGTTTTTGCGTTGTTTGGCGACTTCGACATGCACCTTCGTGACCAGGGGACAGGTGGCATCGAACAGCCTGAAGCCGCGTTTTTCGGCTTCTTCGCGGATGGCGCGCGATACGCCATGCGCCGAGAAAATCAGGATACTGCCAGGCGGGACTTCGTCGAGTTCCTCGATGAAAACGGCGCCTTTTTCGCGAAGCCTGTTGACCACATGGGTGTTGTGGACGATTTCATGACGGACATAAACCGGTTTTCCGAAACGTGCCAGAGCGCGTTCGACGGTTTCGATGGCACGTTTGACGCCTGCACAAAAGCCTCGTGGCTGAGCCAGAATGATTTTCATGAGAATCGGTGAACAAGAAGTGACAGGAAAGCCGTTTTTGTACGGCGTGATAATTTAAACTAGAATTCAGGCCGGATGGTGTGAACCGGTGACTGTTTTTTCTATATTATCAGATAGACCGAGGGGAATTCAGACGATGGCGATAACAGATTGGCCGGCACATGAAAGACCGAGAGAACGTTTGATAAAGGGAGGGCCGGCGCAGCTTTCCGATGCGGAGTTGCTGGCCATTTTTCTGAGAACGGGCGTCAATGGCAAAAGTGCCGTGGATCTCGGACGGGAAATCATGATGCATTTCGGTTCGCTGTCAGGGTTGTTTGCCGCACGCCTTGAGGATTTTTCGGCATTGAGTGGTATCGGTCCCGCAAAATATGCACAGCTTCAGGCCATTATGGAGCTGGCCAGACGCTTGCTGGCCGAAGATATGCAAAAGGGCGTTGCACTTACGGCATCCGACAAGGTGAAGGATTATCTCAGGCTGTATTTCAGTCGCCAGTCCCATGAATCGTTTGTCGTCCTGTTTCTGGATGTCGGCAACAAGTTGATTGCGTGCACGGAAATGTTTCGCGGGACGCTCTCGCATACCAGTGTGTATCCGAGGGAAGTGGTCAAGGCTGCTCTGGCATGCAATGCAGCCAGTGTCATTTTCGCGCACAATCATCCGTCAGGAACCGCAAAACCGAGCCAGGCCGACAAAACCCTGACCCATTTGCTCAGACAGGCGCTCGGTCTTGTGGATATCCGGGTGCTGGATCATGTCATTGTCGCAGGCAATGAAACGTTTTCCTTTGCGGAACGTGGCCTGATGTAATGCTGCCGTTTCTTTACGGAATGAGCGGCGCGAGTCCGTTTCCGGCGGATGAAAGATAAGCGGGATATGTCGCTTATCCGTCGCGTTCGCCGTATGGTCCGGAGGGCTTGTCCATGTGGAAGCGGG
>CASETG010000018.1 GCA_949290765.1 Oxalobacter formigenes
CCGACAAGAAACCGATAAACACCTGTGAGATTCCGACAACAAATACCTTCCGCCCTGATTTATCCTGACATGAATGGACAACAGAAATTTCCGCTATGAAGAACGGCTCGGACAGGAAAATCTGCTCCCGCTCATTTTCAGGATGGCGCTGCCTGCCATCACGGCGCAATTCGTCAACCTGCTCTACAACATGGTGGACCGGATTTATATCGGCCATATTCCCGGCATCGGAACCGATGCACTGGCCGGTGTCGGCGTCACGACGTCCATCATCATTCTGATCGCGTCTTTTTCGGCCATCGTCGGCGGAGGCGGCGCGCCGCTGGCCGCCATCGCGCTGGGACAAGGCGACCGCGAACGTGCGGGCAAGATACTGGGCAACGGTTTTTTGCTGTTGATCCTGTTCACCCTGTGCACCTCGTCCACGATCTACGTTTTCATGGAACCGGTACTGCTTTTTGCAGGTGCATCCGAAAACACGCTCTCATATGCCACCGATTATCTGTCGATCTATCTGCTCGGCACCCTGTTCGTCGAAATGGCCACCGGACTCAACAGCTTCATCAACATACAGGGCCGCCCGACCGTGAGCATGTTCGCCGTACTGACCGGCGCTATACTGAATATCATTCTCGACCCCATATTCATCTTCTGGCTGGATTTCGGTGTCAGGGGAGCGGCTATCGCCACTGTCCTGTCGCAAATGGGCAGCGCCGCCTGCGTACTGGGTTTTCTGTGTTCCCGGCACGCTTCACTGCCGCTTGAAAAACGCTATATCCGCCCCGATTACCGCATCGTCTTCGGCATACTCGCCCTGGGTGCCTCTCCGTTCGTCATGGCAAGCACCGAAAGTCTGGTCGGTTTCGCACTGAACGGTCATCTGAAAATGTACGGGGATATCTATGTCAGCGCCCTGACCATCCTGCAAAGCGCCATGCAAATCGCCGGCGTGCCGATGGTCGGTTTCGCGCAGGGTTTTGTCCCTGTCGCCAGCTACAACTATGGGCGCGGCAATACATCCCGAGTGAAACGCTGCGCCATCATCGCCATCGCCATCATGTTCTCGTTCAACCTGGCACTGATATTGCTCATGATGCTGTTTCCCGCAACGATCGCCGGCGCCTTCACCAGCGATGCCGCACTGATCGAAACCGTCAGCTGGAGCATGCCCATTTTTCTGGGCGGCATGAGCATTTTCGGACTGCAACGCGCCTGCCAGAACATGTTCGTCTCGCTGGGACAAGCAAAAATCTCGATTTTCATCGCCTTGCTCAGAAAAGTCATTTTGCTGATTCCGCTGACCTTTCTGCTATCCCGCCTGATGGGTGTCACCGGTGTTTATGCCGCCGAAGCCATCGCCGACGGCACGGCCGCCATTTGCTGCACGCTGATTTTCATCTGGCAGTTTCCGAAAATTCTCAAAAAAGCGCCGCAACGCACCAAATCCTGAGCGTTTTCGTTTTGGATGACGAACCGGCATGCCATCCATGGATAAAACCGGTGTGTTCCACGGTATCACCGCTGAAGCCAACCGCTCCGGACGACTGGAAACGGCAATATTCAGATACCGTACCGCCCGCCGCTGACCCTTTCGATACCGGCCAGATCTTTCCAGCTCTGCACGGACACATAACCTCGTGAGTGCAACATGTCCCGGACTGCAACGGACTGGTCATAACCGTGCTCCATCAGCAGCCACCCCCCCTTCGCCAGAAACGCAGGCGCATGCTTCACCAGTATTGCAAGCGCCGACAAACCATCTGCATGGTCCGTCAGGGCATCCGGCGGCTCGAACCGCAAATCTCCCTGACGCAAATGGTCATCCTGAGCATGGATATAAGGCGGATTCGAAACAATCACATCGAAACGGTCATCGCGTGAAAACGCATCGAACCAGCTGCCCAGCAAAAAGCGGACGGGGCGCCCCTCCGGCAAATTGGCACCGGCATTTTTCCGGGCGACGGCCAGTGCCTTTTCGGACACATCGCTCGCCCACACTTCGGCGTCAGGCCGCATGGCGGCAACCGAAACGGCTATCGCACCGGAACCGGTTCCCATATCGACCAGTCTGCCCTGTTCGGGCAAACGTTCCAGCGCCAGATCGACCAGCAATTCGGTCTCCGGCCGGGGAATCAGCACATCCGGCGTCACGGCAAACGGCAAGCCGTAAAATTCCCGTGTCCCGATGATATAGGCAACAGGCTCTCCCGCCAGCCGTCTGGATACCGCCTCAAGAAGCGCTTTCGCTTCCGCCTCGGTCAGGACATGGTCGGCATGTGTTATCAGCTTCACGCGTGTAAAACCGAGGGTATGTTCCAGCAGCATGCGCAATTCCAGCGGCGCCATCCTTACCGTTCGCAAAACGGACTGGATCGTCATACCGGTCTGAATGGCCGGCATCCCCTGTTCTGTCGGTACCTTATCCACGGCGTATCAGGATGAAAAAGACGACGGCGAACACCGCAAACCAGCAAGCCCCCCATTGCGGAGGCGTCAGACCCAGTATGGGTTCGAGAATATCGCCACACAGACTGTCCGAATGAAACAAAACCGGCAACCATTTGGCGGGCCACAACCCGTTGACCGCCGCTTCCAGCGGATCGCGACCGCACTGGATACCCGGATGGGCGACGACCCACAACTGATAAAGCGCCAGTCCCATACCGGCTATCGAAACCGGAAAGGCAAAAAAGGCACATAAACGCACCTTGCCGGTCATCAGTCCTGCCAGCGCGCACAGGCCGATGATGATGAAGGCATACCGTTGCAATACGCAAAGCGGACACGGCAGCATCATCCAGAACAGCTGAAGATACAATGCGAACAGGATAAACCCTGTACACAGCAGCGAGATGGTTATGAGGACATATCGGGATTTCATAACCGATTTATACAACCCCGTTGAAAATCAGGCAATCGCACCGGGCATTTCCGCGAAAAAATATTCCATCCGTTTGACGCGCTGCAAACTCAGGCATGTGCCGCCATTTCCGCCAGCAATTCGGTACGGTGTTCCGCCGCCAGCGCATTGACGAGTTCATCCAGATCGCCGTCCATGATGAATTCCAGCTTGTACAGCGTGAGATTGATCCGGTGATCCGTCACCCTTCCCTGCGGGAAATTGTAGGTGCGGATACGTTCGCTGCGGTCACCCGAACCGATCAGGCTCTTGCGTGTCGCCGCTTCCTTTGCCTGCTGTTCCCGCAACTGCTTGTCCTTGATACGCGCCGCCAGAACCTGCAACGCCTGCGCCTTGTTTTTGTGCTGGCTTCGGTCATCCTGGCATTCGACCACGATACCCGTCGGCAAATGGGTGATCCGGACGGCGGAATCGGTCTTGTTGATATGCTGCCCGCCGGCGCCGGACGCGCGGAAAGTATCGATACGGATTTCAGACGGATTGATATGCACTTCGCTGACGTCATCGGCTTCGGGCATCACCGCGACCGTACAGGCGGAAGTATGGATGCGCCCCTGCGTTTCCGTAACGGGAACACGCTGCACCCGATGTCCGCCGGACTCGAACTTGAGCCTTGAATACACATCCTGACCGACCAGCCGGACAATCACTTCACGATAACCGCCCAGCTCCGACATGGAAGCCGAGACGACTTCGACCTTCCAGCGGTTTTTTTCCGCAAAACGCGTGTACATCCTGAGCAGATCGGCCGCGAAAAGCGCCGATTCATCCCCGCCGGTTCCAGCACGGATTTCCAGATAGATGTTCTTGCCGTCATCGGGGTCTTTGGGAAGCAGCATGATTTGCAATTCTTCCTCGATTTTCGCCATCTTTTCTTCCGCCTCGCCGATTTCCTGCTGTGCGAATTCCTTCATTTCCGGGTCGGCAAGCATTTCCCTGGCGGTTTCGACATCCTGCTGCACCTGTGAAAAATCCTTGTACAAGGCGACCACCGGCGCGAGTTCGGCATGCTCGCGATTGAGCTTGCGAAAGTTTTCCTGATCGGATGCCACATCGGGCTGCATCAGCAACTCGTCGATTTCCGTCAAACGATCGGACAACTGTTCCAGTTTGGCCAGCATGGAAGATTTCATGGTCGTACAAAAATAATTCAGGAAGGCATATCGGTAAAACCGACATTATAACGTGTCCGGTATCCTTGTTTCCGCTCATCGCAAGATCTGCATCCGAATGTTCAAAGCCGGACAAGCCGGTATCCATACCCATAGACCTGTTGCAGGCTGAACCCGGAAGCCTCATGCAAACCGAGCTTGTTGCGTACCCGTGAAACATGCGTATCGACAGTCCGGCTCAATTCGTTTTCATTGTCCGGCCAGACGGCTTCCTCAAGCGTCAGGCGCGACAGCGGTTGCCCGATATGCGCGAACAACAACGACGCCAGCTCGAATTCCCGCGCCGTCAGAACGATTTCCTTTCCGTCACGCGTCACCCTGTTGGGATAACGTGAAAAAACAAAGGGACCGATGGCACGCACACCAGCCGCATATTCGGAAGGATAAGCCCGCCTGAGCGCAAGGCTGACGCGTGTGACCAGTTCACGCAGGCGAACCGGCATACACAGATAATCCGCGATACCCGCTTCAAGCAGCGACTCGATGGCATCGCATTCCCCTGCCCTGACTACCGCGATGACCGGAAGGCCAGGCACAGCTACATGACAATGCCGCACGAATGCCTGCATGGTACGAACATCAAGACCGTCGCCCAGCAGCACAACCCCTTTGGCCTCTTCGCCTTCATCAGAACTCTCTGCAAATTCCGGAAATTTTCCCGAAAATATATGCTTTTCACAGGAAAATCCCGCAAATGCCAATGCACGCTCCAGTTTTGAAACTGCCGGCATACTTGTATCGGCCAGAAAAACTTTCATGAATACCAACATGGAAAAACGGCAAACCGGAAAAAAATAAAACCCGATTCTCCGCAATCACTTATCAAAACCTGTCAACAGGCGTTAGAATTAACGTAAAATAACCGATTTTTATCCTTTTGCATTCATATTCTTACAAAGTGACTGAAGGCAAAAGGCGTTTCACATCAGCTTTTCGTGCACACCCGTTTCCGTCAGCAAAAACGGAAAAACTATGGATTAAGGAAAAAAATTGGAAAACAAACTCGCAAATTTTACGGGAAAAATCGTTTTTGTCGGTTTCGGCAGTATTGCCAAAGGTGTTCTTCCGTTATTTTTGCGGCATCTGCCGATTACCCCTGACCGTATCCGGATTGTCGCAGCCGATACCGACGACGAGCGAATCGCCAACCAGTACGGCATACCTTACCAGCAAATCCGCCTGACGGAAAACAATTACCGGCAAGTACTCGAACCACTGCTCGAAAAAGGCGACTTTCTGGTCAATCTTTCCGTGTTTGTCTCCAGTCTCGCCCTGATGGCACTCTGTCACGAAAAAGAAGTTCTCTACATCGACACATCGATCGAACCCTGGGAAGGCGGCTACACCGACACCAGCACATCCGCTTCCGACCGTTCAAACTATGCCTTGCGCGAAGCCGCTCTGGATTTCGGACGCAAGCATCCGGGCGGCCCGACCGCCATCGTCTGTCAGGGTGCAAATCCCGGACTGGTTTCCGGCTTTCTGAAACAGGCGCTTCTGAACGTCGCGAAAGACAATGGCATCGACACCCGGCCATCCACCCGTGAAGAATGGGCGGATCTGGCACGCCGGCTCGACATCCGCGTCATTCATGTCGCCGAACGCGACACACAGAACACTTCAGTGCGCAAAAAACGCAATGAATTCGTCAATACATGGTCCATCGACGGTTTCATCGGCGAAGGTCTCCAGCCTGCCGAACTCGGCTGGGGTTCGCACGAAAAACACTGGCCGAAAGACGCCGGTACGCACAGCTTCGGCTGCAAGGCCGCCATCTATCTGAACCAGCCCGGCGCGGCGACACAAGTGCGCAGCTGGACACCGATGGAAGGCGCCTACCGCGGTTTCCTCATCACCCACTCCGAATCGATTTCGATTGCGGACTATCTGACGGTACGCGAAAACGGCGAAGTCGTTTACCGCCCGACCGTTCACTATGCCTACCACCCCTGTGACGATGCCGTGCTGTCCGTTCATGAACTGGCCGGCAAGAACTGGCGTGAACAACCCGTCAAGCGTCTGATGCGCGATGAAATCGAGGAAGGTGTGGACGAACTGGGCGTACTGCTCATGGGCAACGCCAAGGGCGTGTACTGGTATGGCTCCCATCTGGGCATCGACGAAGCCCGCCAAAGCGCCCCCTACAACAACGCCACGAGCCTGCAAGTCGCGGCAGGCGTGCTGGCTGGCGTCGTCTGGGCGATCCGTAACCCGAAACTGGGCGTCATCGAACCGGACGACATCGACCACGACACCATGATCGACATCGCACGCCCCTATCTGGGCGAAATCGTCGGCTCCTACGGACAATGGACGCCGCTGGAAGGTCGCAACTGGCCCTTCGAGGAAGACATCGATCCGTCCGATCCGTTCCAGTTCAGGAATATCCGCGTCAGCTGACCGCAAAAAAACAAAAAGCCGTAACGTGCCATGCCGTTACGGCTTTTTTCATTCCCTCTACAAGGCGATCTTGTGCTTTCGTCCACCGGTTTCGTAAAACCGCTCTGCATTGAAAAAAGCGAGCGCATCGTCAAGCACAAAAAAGGCGGACAAGGTCGCCTGCAAACGGCGACATTTCCGGGAACGTGCAAAACGCTTCGCATCCTCCAGCAGCTGATGCGCGATCCCGCGACGCCGGTAATCCGGCCGTACATACAACCTTTCCAGAATCGCAAAAGGCTCTTCCCGTATCTGCACCGGCATCTGGAAAACCGTGGCGAACCCGAGCGGATGCCCCTTCGGCGAACGTGCGAGAATCACGGCATAATCCGGCATATCCAGAAATTCCGCGAGCTCATCGCCGATTCTTTCCCTGTCCGGCACGAAACCGCCCCGACCGGCAGCCCTTGCCACTTCCTGAAGATACTCTGACGTCAGAACCACGAGATCGCGTATATCGCTTTCTCCAGCCCTGCTGAAAACGGCATTGCTCATTATTTCCAGTTGCACCCGCCGCTGTAAGCCGTCTGCGTTTCAAACGGCTTGGCCGTTGCGATACGGACATCCGTATCCTTGCGCTTGATATAGGCGATCTGCCTGTCCTTGTCTTCCGCCATCATGTAATGCATCCCCGCATCCAGATCGGCTTCGATTTTATAGCAGCGCAAATCTTCCGGCATTATGATATGCCCGCCCTGGATATTCATGGCATAGATGACATGCTTGCCGCTTGTGAGAACATAAACGACATGGTCATAAGGATTCGGCGTATCGGCCAGATCGAGATGCTTGCCATCCAGCCCGCGAAAAAACAGGGAACCTTCCTGAAGGATGGCGGTTTTCGAGGGTTCATGCAACGGTGCACCGTTGACGGCGATCTGCCGCGGTTTGGAGCAGGCCGCCAGCATCAGAAACGACAGACAAACACAAGCCTTCAATACATTACGCATAATCCATCCACTAGTGAGAACGTATGGTTTTCGTGTAAAACTTCCAGAGTCCGCCCAGCACCAGCGGTATCACGGCGCCACCGACCCCTATCAGCACAATCGTATTGAGATGGTCCCTGATAATCGGAATATTGCCGAAGAAATAACCGCCCAGCACCAGACCGCATACCCAAATGATGGCGCCGGCGACATTGTAGAGCTGAAACTTCATCAGATGCATTTCGGTCACACCCGCGACAAACGGTGCGAACGTGCGAATCAGCGGAATGAAACGGCACATCGTGATCGTCTTGCCGCCATGCTTTTCAAAAAACAGATGCGTATGGTGCAATGCCTTTTTATCGATCCACCGATAGTCCTTTGTGAACACAGCCCTTCCGATCTTGCGCCCGATAAAATAATTCAGGTTATCGCCGATAATGGCTGCGATAACCAGCAAAATCATCAGCAATTCCGCATTCAGCGCACCCGTAGCACAAAAAGCGCCCGCGATGAACAACAACGAGTCACCCGGCAAAAACGGCATGACGACCAGACCGGTCTCGCAAAACACGATGGCAAACAGGACGACATACACCCAGGTGCCGTACTGGGAAATCATTGTGCCCAGCACCTTATCGACATGCAAAATCATGCCGAGCAATTGCATGATATCCATAACCGGAAAATGTATAAAAAGGACAAACCAGAAGTATAGAAGAAAATCGCCCGCAAAAACGCATCATTTGATGCATTTGCCATCTTTTTTCGCAATATGTATCCATGAAAAAAACATTGCCCGCCGACAGGAAAACATCGCGCCGCATGAACCCGGCGACACGGCCGTTTTCCGTTTGCTGATACACCATGCGATATAATGCTCCCATCATGGAAAACGAACGCCACGCATCCGTTCCATCCGGAATCATTCAACTGCTGCCCGACATACTGGTCTCGCAAATCGCGGCCGGTGAAGTCGTCGAACGCCCGTCCGCCGTCGTAAAAGAACTGCTTGAAAACGCCATCGACGCCGGTGCGACACAAATCGACATCCGCCTCGAAGGCGGCGGCATCAAGCGCATCGCCGTCACAGACAACGGCTGCGGCATCCCGCCGGAACAACTTGCCCTTGCCCTGACGCGACACGCCACATCCAAAATCGCCAGTCTGCACGATCTGGAAAACGTCGCGACACTGGGATTCAGGGGCGAAGCGCTGGCATCCATCGCCTCAGTCGCCGACATGACCCTGCAATCACGCAATGCCGGACAACCTCACGCATGGCAAATCAGGGGAAACGACCCCGCCATGACGCCATCGCCGGTATCCGGTGCACAAGGCACTACGGTCGATGTACGCGAACTGTACGCCAACACACCGGCACGCCGAAAATTCCTCAAGTCGGAGCAGACCGAGTACGGACACTGCGCCGAAGTCGTCAGACGCATCGCACTGTCCCGTCCCGGCATCCGTTTCAACCTATCGCATAACGGCAAAACAACGGCGCAATACCTGGCCAACAACATCTCCCAACGCTGCCACCAGATACTGGGCGAAACCTTCCTCTCCTCCACCCTGCCGGTCGATATCACGGCAGGCGAAGGAAACGACAAACTCTTGCTTGCCGGTTTCATCGGTTTGCCCACGGCATCCCGTGCGCGCGGCGATATGCAATATCTGTACGTCAACGGCCGTTTCGTCCGCGACCGACTCCTGACACACGCCGTCCGCGCAGCCTATGAAGACGTCCTGCACGGCAACCGGTTCCCGGTCTATCTGCTGTACCTGACGCTGGACCCTTCCCGCGTGGACGTCAACGTCCACCCCGCGAAAACCGAAGTCCGCTTCCGCGACAGCCGCGCCATCCACCACTTCATTTACCAGTCGGTCGGACGCCTGCTGTCGCAAACGCTGTCATCCGGAACGGAAACCGGCGAAAAACAGCAACCGGCAACGACAGTCGTACAATACAAACCATCTGCGCCTGCTTCATCCGTATCATGGCGTCACACCCCGCCACCGGCATCCCTGCGAGTCGCCCAAAACACCGAAGCATACGGCACCCTGTTCCGCGACACCCTGCGCCGGAACGAAACGGCACACACATCCGCCATCGGCGATACCCTGGACGCAACACCAAACGATGCCGTTCAGACCCCTGCCGCCACGCAAAACGATACAGACGAATTTCCGCTTGGCTTCGCACTGGCGCAGCTCCACGACATCTACATCCTTGCACAGAACCGGCACGGACTCGTACTCGTCGATATGCACGCCGCCCATGAGCGTATCGTCTATGAAAAACTCAAAAACGCACTGGACGAACAAAACCTGCAAACCCAGACCCTGCTGATTCCGGTCACCCTCGGCGTCAGCGAAACCGAATCCGGCACCGCACTCGAACACCGCGACACCCTGCAGACGCTCGGCTTCGACATTTCCATCCTCTCGCCGGAAACACTCGCCATCCGCACCGTCCCGACCCTGCTCAGACAAGCCGACCTGCCAGCGACCCTCCACGCATTACTGAAAGACCTGCACGAATACGGCACATCCAGCGTCACACAGGAAAAAAGAAACGAAAGACTCGCCACCATCGCCTGCCACCACGCCGTCCGCGCCAACCGCAGCCTGACCATAGCGGAAATGAACGCCCTGCTGCGCGACATGGAAAAAACCGAACGCGCCAACCAGTGCAACCACGGTCGCCCGACATGGACACAACTGGGAATGGCCGAACTCGATGCCCTGTTCATGCGCGGGCAATGA
>CASETG010000019.1 GCA_949290765.1 Oxalobacter formigenes
ATAATCCTTGATCGGTCCGAAAATCTTCGCGCAGAACAGGCCGTCACGTTCCGGCTTGAATGTACGGTAGTTGATCGTTTCCGGTTTCTTGACTTCACCATACGACCACGATCTGATTTTTTCAGGGGATGCCAGACCAATCTTGATGGCATCGAATTGTTCATCTTGCTGAACTTGCTTGAATAGATCGAGCAGTGCTTTCATCTTTTCACTCCAATTGGGTGAGAACTACGGCCAAAAAATCTGTGCCGGACAAGGTGGCCAGGCGCCTTGTCCGGTCGTCGACACACTTGCCTAGTTGCGTTCCAGGTCGATATCGATACCCAGGGAACGGATTTCCTTCACGAGTACGTTGAAGGACTCAGGCATACCTGCATCAATGACGTGATCCCCCTTGACCAGATTTTCATAAACTTTCGTCCGGCCTGCAACATCGTCGGATTTCACCGTCAACATTTCCTGCAACACATACGATGCGCCATAGGCTTCCAGCGCCCAGACTTCCATTTCGCCGAAACGCTGGCCGCCGAATTGCGCCTTGCCGCCCAGCGGCTGCTGCGTGACCAGCGAATACGGACCGGTCGAACGCGCATGCATCTTGTCATCAACCAGATGGTGCAGCTTCAGCATGTGCTTGTAACCGACTGTCACCGGACGTTCGAACGGTTCACCGGTGCGACCGTCATACAGGGTGACCTGGTTCTTCATCTCTGTCATGCCCAGTTTCTTGGCGATATCATCCGGATAAGCCAAATCCAGCATACGACGAATTTCTTCTTCCTCGGCACCGTCGAACACCGGTGTAGCGAACGGGACGCCATCTTTCAGATTTTCCGCCAGCGTCAACACTTCCGCTTCCGTCAGGCTGTCCAGATCTTCCGGCTTGCCGCTGCTCAGATAAATCTGTTTGAGGAAAGCGCGGATATCTTCCACCTTCTGTTTGGCCTGCAGCATTTCACCGATACGCAGACCCAGCCCTTTCGATGCCCAGCCCAGATGGGTTTCCAGAATCTGGCCGATATTCATGCGGGAAGGCACACCCAGCGGATTCAGCACGATATCCGCCGGCGTACCGTCCGCCATATACGGCATATCCTCGATCGGCACGATCTTCGAGACAACACCCTTGTTGCCGTGACGGCCCGCCATCTTGTCGCCAGGCTGCAAACGCCGTTTGACCGCCAGATAAACCTTGACCATCTTCTGAACGCCGGGCTGCAATTCATCGCCCTGCGTCAGTTTCTTGCGTTTTTCCTCAAATGCCAGGTCGAACTGATGACGTTTTTCCTCGATGGAATCCTTGATCGCTTCCAGCGCGTTGGCCGTATCTTCGTCGGCAGGACGAATATCGAACCAGTGATATCTTTCAAGCTCGGACAAATATTCCTGCGTGATTTCAGCACCGCGAGCCAGCTTCTTCGGACCGCCGTTGACTTTCTTGCCGATCAACAGTTTGCTCAGACGCTGGAAAGCATCCCCTTCCACGATACGCATCTGGTCGTTCAAATCAATACGGTAACGTTTCAGTTCGTCATCGATAATCTGCTGTGCGCGTTTGTCACGAACCAGACCTTCGCGCGTGAAAACCTGAACGTCAATAACGGTACCGACCATGCCGGACGGAACACGCAAGGACGTATCCTTCACGTCCGATGCTTTTTCACCGAAAATCGCACGCAGCAATTTTTCTTCTGGTGTCAACTGGGTTTCGCCGCGCGGCGTCACCTTGCCCACCAGTACATCACCTGCCTCGACTTCCGCACCGATATAGACGATACCGGACTCATCCAGACGGGCCAGCTGGTTTTCTGCCAGATTGGAAATATCACGCGTGATTTCTTCCGGTCCCAGTTTCGTATCACGTGCGACAACCGAGAGTTCCTCGATATGGATAGACGTATAGCGATCGTCCTCGACAACCTTTTCTGAAATCAGAATCGAATCTTCGTAGTTCAGACCGTTCCATGGCGTAAACGCAACCAGCAGGTTCTGGCCGAGTGCCAGTTCACCCAGATCGGTCGAAGCGCCATCCGCAATCACGTCACCCTTGGCGATACGATCCCCGACCTTGACGATCGGACGCTGGTTGATATTCGTGTTCTGGTTGGAACGAGTGTATTTAATCAGATTGTAAATATCGACACCGACTTCACCAGCCTTCGCTTCCTCGTCATTGACACGAACGACAACACGGCCGGCATCGATATAATCGACGACACCACCCCTGACCGCCTGAACAGTCGTACCGGAGTCCACCGCCACGGTCCGTTCGATACCCGTACCGACCAGCGCTTTCTGCGGTCTCAGACATGGAACAGCCTGACGCTGCATGTTTGCGCCCATCAATGCACGGTTTGCATCGTCATGTTCAAGGAACGGAATCAGCGATGCGGCGACAGAGACGATCTGCCCCGGAGCGACGTCCATGTACTGGACACGTTCCGGTGATACCAGAATGGTTTCACCTGCTTCACGAGCGGAAACCAGTTCATCCACCAGCATCCCGTTTTCGATCTTGCTGTTTGCCTGCGCGATGATATAGCGACCTTCCTCGATAGCGGACAGATATTCGATCTGGTCGGTCACATGGCTGTCGACAACCTTGCGGTACGGTGTTTCCAGAAAACCGTATTCGTTCAGGCGAGCATACAATGCCAGAGAATTGATAAGACCGATATTCGGACCTTCCGGCGTCTCGATCGGACAGACACGACCGTAATGGGTCGGATGCACGTCACGCACTTCGAAACCGGCACGTTCGCGGGTCAGACCACCAGGGCCAAGTGCCGAGACACGGCGCTTGTGCGTGATTTCTGACAACGGATTGGTCTGATCCATAAACTGCGACAACTGCGAAGAGCCGAAGAACTCGCGAATCGCAGCAGAAATCGGCTTGGAATTGATCAGGTCATGCGGCATCAGATTGTCGGTTTCGGCCTGCCCCAAACGTTCCTTCACGGCACGTTCCACCCGGACCAGACCGGCACGGAACTGGTTTTCAGCCAATTCGCCGACGCACCGGACACGACGGTTGCCCAGATGATCGATATCGTCGATTTCTCCGCGACCATTGCGCAACTCGACCAGAATCTTGATGACCGAGAGGATATCGTCGTTGGACAGCGTCATCGGACCGGTCAGCTCATCACGACCGACACGGCTGTTGAACTTCATTCTGCCCACAGCCGACAAATCATAACGTTCCTCGTTGTAGAACAAGCCGTTGAACAAGGCTTCAACCGATTCCTCGGTCGGCGGCTCACCCGGGCGCATCATGCGATAGATAGCGATTCTCGCAGCTATCTGATCCGCGGTTTCGTCCATGCGCAGTGTCTGGGAAATATAGGCACCCTGATCCAAATCGTTGGTGTAAAGCGTCTGGATTTCGGAAATACCAGCTTCACGCAAGCGGGCCATGACTTCTTCAGTGATTTCATCATTGGCGCGCGCGATGACCTCACCGGTATCCTGATCGATGATATTTTTCGCAAGTGCACGTCCATAGAGGAAATCTTCCGGTACGCAAATCCGCTTGATACCGGCAGCATTGATATCGCGAATATGGCGCGCATTGATGCGTTTGTCCTTCTCGACCAGCACCTTGCCGTCCTTGTCCAGAATATCGAAGCGTGCGATTTCACCACGCATGCGAGACGGTTCGAATTCCATTTCGGCGCCTTCAGGACGCAGCAGGAAATCGTCGAACACGAAGAAATTCTCCAGAATTTCTTCAGACGTCATACCGATGGCTTTGAGCAGAATCGTGACAGGCATCTTGCGGCGGCGATCGATACGGAAGAACAGGATGTCCTTCGGGTCGAATTCGAAATCCAGCCAGGAACCGCGATACGGAATGATTCGTGCTGAAAAGAGCAATTTTCCGGACGAATGCGTCTTGCCCTTGTCATGTTCGAAAAAGACGCCGGGCGAACGATGCAACTGGGAAACGATCACACGTTCCGTACCGTTGATGACAAAAGAACCGGTCGCAGTCATCAGGGGCAATTCACCCATATAGACTTCCTGCTCCTTCATTTCCTTGACAACGGGTTTGGTCGGCGACTCCTTGTCGAGAATAACCAGACGCACCTTGGCACGCAAAGGCGACGCCAGTGTCAAGCCACGCTGCTGGCATTCCTTGACATCAAACGGCGGATCACCCAGCGTATAGGAAATAAACTCAAGTCTCGCGAAACCGTTATGCGAGACAATCGGAAAAATGGACGTAAACGCAGACTGCAAGCCTTCGTTCTTGCGTTTTAACGGCGGGACATCTGCTTGCAGGAACTTTTCATAGGATTCAAGCTGTGTCGCCAGCAAAAATGGAACCTGATGAACATTATCGCGCTTTGCAAACGATTTGCGGATGCGCTTCTTCTCAGTAAATGAGTAGTGCATGGACACTCCATGAGTGGCTGAAGGATGGAAAATTCAGTTTTGTGCTCTGGCAGCCTGGCCAAACGCATAAAACTCAAGTTTCGATTTCAGCGTGTTATGCAAACTATTTCACGAAACACAATTAAGTCAAAGCCGAATCGCCCATGAAAGCGATTCAGCAATGACTCGAATACTGCTATAACTGTCGGCAAAACCGAAATTACTTGATTTCGACTTTTGCGCCAGCTTCTTCCAGTTTTTTCTTGGCTTCTTCTGCGTCGGCCTTGCTTACACCTTCCTTGACCGGCTTCGGTGCGGAATCAACCATATCCTTGGCTTCTTTCAGGCCCAGACCGGTGATTTCACGAACAGCCTTGATGACCGCAACCTTGTTGGAACCGAATTCGGACAGAACAACGGTGAATTCGGTCTGTTCTTCAGCAGCGGCACCACCTGCAGCAGCACCACCGGCAGGACCGGCAACAGCCATAGCGGCAGCAGAAACACCAAATTTTTCTTCGAATGCCTTGACCAGGTCATTCAGTTCCATAACGGACATCGCGCCAACGGCTTCCAGGATGTCTTCTTTGCTAATTGCCATGTAAAACTCCTAATTTTTTTGTTAAATACAATATTCGGTACATGCGAGCGACACGCACAGACCAGACCCGCGCAAAACAGGCTGATCAGGCTGCTTCCGCTTCTTTTTTCGTTGCCAGCGCAGCCAGTCCACGAGCAAAGCCCGAAACAGGTGCCAACATAACGCCCATAAGCTGGGAGAGCAATACTTCACGACTCGGAATGCTTGCCAGTGCGGCAACACCAGCCTTGTCGAGCATCTTGCCGGCATAGCTGCCACCCCTGATGACCAGAGCATCATTGCGCTTTGCAAAGTCCTGTACGACTTTGGCGGCGGCAACGGCATCCTTGGAAATGGAATAAACCAAAGGACCAGTCATTTCAGAAGCGAGATCAGCAAAAGCCGTTCCCTCTACAGCACGACGTGCCAGCGTATTCTTCAGAACACGCATATACACGCCGCTTTCGCGTGCCTTGGCACGCAGTTGCGTCATGTCACCAACCTGGATACCACGATATTCGGCCAGCACAATCGTCTGTGCTTCAGCGATCTGCGCACTGACTTCTGCAACTACGGCCTTTTTGTCATTCAGATTGAGACCCACGGTCAACCTCCAAAAATGATATCCATCATACGGATATCGGTTCGAACACGGTGTCCAACGTTAGGAGTTCACTTCAGGCATACGCCCAGAAACTGCAAAACTGTTTGGGTTCACCATCTACGCTGGGTCGTTTTTTAACAGTCCGAAAAACTTCTCCGTGACTGCCCAGCGGTCTTTGATTGTCCATACCGGCTCACACCGGTATGGCCCAAAGTCATCACCCGAAAAAAACGGGCCTGTTATTATACACTCAGGCAGCAATCGATGCCTGATCCACACGGACACCCGCCCCCATGGTGGAAGACAGCGAGACCTTGCGGATATACGTTCCCTTGCTGCTGACCGGTTTGGCCTTGTTCAGTGCGTCGATCAGCGCAACCAGATTCGTTTTCAGATCGGCATCGGAGAACGACTTGCGTCCGATCGTCGCATGAATGATACCGGCACGATCCGTTCTGTACTGAACCTGGCCAGCCTTGGCATTCTTGACTGCAGTCGCGACATCCGGCGTAACCGTACCGACCTTCGGATTCGGCATCAGACCGCGGGGACCGAGAATCTGACCCAGCGAACCGACGATACGCATGGTATCCGGAGAAGCGATAACGACATCAAACGGAATGTCACCGCCCTTGATTTGTGCAGCCAGTTCTTCCATACCGACGACATCAGCGCCGGCAGCCTTGGCCTGCTCCGCCTTTTCACCGGAAGCGAACACGGCGACACGAACCGTCTTGCCAGTACCGGCAGGCAACACAACGGAACCACGGACAACCTGATCGGACTTCCTCGGATCGACGCCCAACTGAATGGCGACATCGACGGATTCATTGAATTTCGCCGTAGCGAATTCCTTCAGCAATGCCAGCGCCTCATCTACCGGATACAGCTTGCTGCGATCGACCTTTTCCTGGAAAGCGCGTACTCTCTTGGATGCTTTTGCCATCTTACACACCCTCCACGGTAATACCCATCGATTTGGCTGAACCGGCAATCGTTCTGACTGCAGCTTCCATGTCCGCTGCCGTCAAATCCGGCTTCTTCATGGTAGCGATTTCTTCTGCCTGTGCTCTGGTAATGGAGCCGACCTTTTCGGAATTCGGTCTCTGTGAACCCTTTTCGATTCCGGCAGCTTTCTTGATCAGGAAGGTAGCCGGCGGCGTCTTCATGGCGAACGTAAACGACTTGTCCGCATAAGCAGTGATGACGACCGGAATCGGCATGCCTGCTTCAAAACCCTGCGTCTGTGCGTTGAACGCCTTGCAGAATTCCATGATATTCAGACCGCGCTGACCCAGAGCCGGGCCAATCGGAGGAGATGGATTGGCTTTGCCTGCAGGAACCTGCAGCTTGATAAAGCCTGCGATTTTCTTTGCCATTTTCTTTTTCCTATCTGTGAGTCATAACGCCCGCGCAACGGCGGGCTCCTCTGCCGGATTCCAGAACATGCGCACCGGCACGCGCATCAAACTTTTTCGACCTGACCGAATTCGAGCTCGACCGGCGTCGAGCGACCGAAAATAGTCACAGAAACCCTGAGACGGGACTTTTCGTAATTGACTTCCTCGACATTGCCGTTGAAATCGGCAAAAGGACCTTCCTTGATGCGAACCAGCTCGCCAACTTCATAGGAAACTTTTGGACGCGGCTTATCCACACCCTCCTGCATTTGCTGCAAGAGCTTGTCCATTTCACGAGCCGGAATAGGCGTCGGCTTGTTGGACTTGCCACCAACAAACCCCGTAACCTTACCCGTATCCTTGACCAGATGCCAGGTATCGTCCGTCATCTCCATTTCAATCAGGACATACCCAGGGAAAAACCTGCGCTCCGTCACAGACCGCTGGCCGCTTTTGACCTCGACCACTTCCTCTGTCGGAACCAGTATCTGGCCGAACTTGTCACTCATACCCATCCGGTCGATTCTCTCCATCAGGGAGCGACGCACGCTCTTTTCCATTCCGGAATAGACATGAACGACATACCAGCGCATCTTTCCAGATGCGCTTGCGCTCTTTTCCTTGCCCGCCTGTTCCTGGCTATTTTCACTCATTATCTTTTCCAGCCAAGTAAGATGTTATAAAGAACAAACTCCAGTACCTTGTCCGCACCCCAAAGGAATATCGCCATCAGCAGAACAAAGCCGAACACGATACCTGTCACACGGATGGCATCATTACGCGCAGGCCAGACGACCTTTTTCGTTTCACGCACCGATTCTCTTGCAAATGAAACGAAACTGCGCCCGGATGAGGAAAACCAGATAAAGCCCGCACCGATGACGATACCGGCAATCAGAACGCCCACCCTTGTCAACGAAGGATGACCAGCAAGAAAGTAAAAACCGATAATACCTGCCAAAATTGAGGCAACAGCACAGGCAACCTTCACCTTGTCGCCCAGGCCACCCTCGGCTTGCACAGGTTGGTTAGACATAAAACTCTGCTTTCAGTTATGTAACAACAGGTGGCAGGGGAAGAGGGCCTCGAA